>NZ_JBFRGE010000060.1:0-42890 GCF_052115185.1 Paenibacillus sp. 2TAB19
AGCTCCGCCGCCTGCGCCACCACCAGCTCCGCCGCCTGCGCCGCCTCCAGCTCCGCCGCCTGCGCCACCACCAGCTCCGCCGCCTGCGCCGCCACCAGCTCCGCCGCCTGCGCCGCCACCAGCACCGTTACCTGCGCCGCTGCCGTTTCCGATCGACTTCGCTTTGCTTTGCGATTTGCTCTTCGATTTGCTAGGCGACTTCAATGTCGTATAAGAGTAAGTAATGGAGTTGAGCGTCTTCGCGTCAACCGCACCAGTTACAGGCAGTCCATGCTTCTTCTGAAAATACTTAACGCCGCGAACCGTGTCTGCGTTATAGTATCCATTAATTTTGCCGCTGTAGCTCCCCAATGACTTCAGCATCCCTTGGATGACGTATACTTCCGGCCCTTTGGCGTTTTTGCCAACCGCGAGACCCGTATGCGGCATACTGAACGTCAAGGTAACCCCAAGAAGCGCTGCCCCCAAAAACTTGCCTATGTTCCGGCCAAATGTACCCTTTTTGCGCGGACGGGCCGCTTCCTCATGATGTTGCATCCAACTAGACACCTTCCTTTTTGTGAAATTATTTCTCGTGATCCCTCAATTACTATCCCCAATAATTCAAAATGCTTGCATGGATCGATAACTATTTTCAAAATAAAAAATACGATCTAAGCAACGAATCTCAGACATCTTAATGTCCATTTTTCACCCCTATTAACGTCGATAAGGAACCCAGACATTCTTATTTCCCTCAAATTCATGAATCCCACCGACATCGCGATGACATAACAATACTACGATTCGTTACATAGCAATTCACCTTTGAAATTCATGAATAAGCATGTCTAGATTCGTTAGGCGAGAGATAATGCCTATGAGCTGCCAAACAAAAAAACGAGAAAGCATCCGCCCTCCCGTTTTCCCTCAACCTTATATAATTAGTCCGCTTGTACGATCTTGATCAAGTTAGTAGCACCGGTCTTGCCGATCGGTACGCCTGCTGCAATGACCGCAAAATCTCCGGATTCAAGCAATCCGCCTTGGCGCCCCTTCTCAAGCGAAGATTGGAACAACTCATCCGTAGATGCTGGACGATTGCCCTTCACCGGTATAACGCCCCATACGAGCGAAAGCTTATGCAGCGTCTTCTCATCCGTCGCAATCGCCATAATCGGCGCTTCAGGACGGTACTTCGATACCATGCGCGCCGTGAAGCCGCTCTCCGTAGGAGCGATGATCGCTTTCGCACCCAACTCGCGAGAGGAGCTGACAGCCGCTTGCGAGATCACTTCAGTAATCGAAGTTGCTTGGCGTTCCGCTTGCTTTTGGAAATGGCTGGAGTAATCGAAAATGCTCTCCGCGCGTTCGGCAATGGATGCCATCTTCATCACCGACTCAATCGGATATTTGCCGGCAGCCGTCTCGCCCGACAGCATAATCGCATCCGTGCCTTGCAATACGGCACTTGCAACGTCGCTTACTTCCGCGCGCGTAGGGCGCGGGTTCACTTGCATCGAATCAAGCATTTGCGTCGCTACGATTACCGGCTTGCCTGCACGATTGCTTTTCTCGATCATTTCGCGCTGGATAAGCGGCACGTCTTCGACCGGAATTTCTACGCCGAGATCGCCGCGGGCAACCATGATACCGTCCGAAGCTTCGATAATCGCGTCAAGATTGATGACGCCCTCTTCATTCTCGATTTTCGAAAGCACTTGAATGTGGCTCGCTCCCGATTCTTCTAGAATTTGCTTGATCTCATATATATCTTCTGCTTTGCGAACGAACGAAGCGGCGATCATATCGACGCCTTGCTCGATCCCGAAGTTAATGTGTATAATGTCGCGTTCCGTAACGCCTGGAAGCGTAGTGCGTACGCCTGGAAGGTTAACGCCTTTTCTCGGCTTAATGATGCCGCCGTTGATGATCGTGCAGACGATTTCGGTCCCTTCCACCGATTCGATCTCGAGTTCGATCAAACCGTCATCGAGAAGGATTTTGCCGCCAATGCTTACGACCAAAGGCAGTTCCGAGTAATTAACCGAGATGCGCTCGGCTGTGCCGAGAATCTCTTCTGTTGTCAGCGTCAGCTTATTGCCTTTGACAAGCTCGTACGAGTCGCCTTGCAGCTTGCCGATGCGAACCTCAGGTCCTTTAATATCCATCATGATGGAAACGACGCTGCCCGTAGCTTCCGCTGCTGCGCGAATCGTTCTAATCCGTTCACTGTGATCTTCAAGCTCGCCGTGTGCCATATTGAGCCGGGCAACGTTCATTCCCGCTTTGATCATTTGTTGCATGACTTCGCCGGATTGGCAGGCTGGTCCCATTGTGCATACAATTTTTGTTTTTCTCATCTGTCTATCCTTTCAAGTTCACGTAGTTTTTTATTTAATTATAAAAGGATAGGTATCCCATTGAAATAAACTATAGTACACTACATGTAATATAGTATTGTATCCGAAAGAAGGTTAGCGTGCCGATGCTTGAGCTACAGACCGTACGTCGCGACCAAGGCATGGACTGGTATGAGGATTATAACGGCGTGGAGTCCTCGTTCTCCATCGTGCTCGTTACTTATGGCAAAGTTGTGTACTGGATCGAAGATGAGAAGGTCATCGTCGAGAAGGGCGAAATGCTTCTGCTGCCCGCGGGCATCCGTTATTACGGCAAAACAATCCCAACCGTCTTCCATGAAAAATATGTCGTTCGATTCAACACGCTGGCTGATGAAGAAGCAAAGCTTCCAATACTAGCTGGCAGACAGCGGCTGAAATCCAAAGTAGGTTATTACGAGCTCATCCTTGATCTGCTCAAAGTAACTTATACCGAGTGGATAGAGGAGCTGCCCTATGCCGCGATTAGAGGTCAAGCGAAAGTAACAGAGCTGCTTGCCCTTTGGAGCAGAGAGCTGGAGCAAAGCGCCTCCTCCTTGGGCGCCAAGGCTAATGTCGAGCGAATGAAGACTTACATCGCCGAACACTATCGCGAGAAAATAACGAAGGAGCAGCTGGGCGCCTGCATCCGTGTAACGCCTAACTACGCCGCCACCCTGTTCAGCAAAATGACGGGCCAAACCATCAGTGAATACGTCCATTCGGTACGCATCCGCACGGCGATCTACATGCTGAACGAGTCATTGCTTAACGTGAGCGAGGTCGCGGCTTATTTGGGCTATAACGACGTATCCTATTTTCATAAATTGTTCAAAAAAACGACCGGAAGCACACCTGCGCAATTCGCGCATAACCGTCCAAACTGATCGCGCTTATAGCCGGCCGTACTCACACACCTTAAAGTTTGCTGAAAGAACAACGAAAAAGATGCAACAATCGTCCACATATTCGATAATGATCTTAGGTCCTTGGAAAGGGGTATTGATCGATGCCTGCTGCGAATAAGAAAGGAATCAGGATTTTGCTCGTCGATGACGAACCGCATATTTTGGAGTTTCTAGAGCTTGGACTTATGAACGAGGGGTTCGAGATCTATACGGCGCCTGATGGTGAAAGCGCGTTGGAGCGCTATCGGGAGCATCAGCCCCATATCGTTGTCTTGGACGTCATGATGCCGGGCATGAACGGCTTCGAAGTATGCGACGCGATCAAACGTTCAGGCAATCAAGTAGCCGTTATTATGCTTACGGCCAAGGATGAAGTAGAGGATCGCGTGAAGGGGCTAACGCTCGGCGCCGACGATTATTTGGTGAAGCCGTTCAGCTTCAGCGAGCTGCTGGCCCGAATCGGGGCAAGACTGCGTAATCAATTCCCGAATTTGCTAAGCGAAGTAACATATGGCCCGTTCCGCATCGATGACCGCCGTAAGGAACTTATTTATAATGATCATGTGCTTGAGTTATCTCCTACGGAATACGAGCTGCTTAAGTTTATTGTCATGAACAATGGCGTCGTTCTAAGCAAATCGCTTATTTTGGACAAAGTATGGGGCTATAACTTCGGCGGAGAAGAGAACATTGTCGAGGTGTATATCCGTTCGCTTAGAGACAAGCTAGGCGACAAGGAGCACCGGCTAATCCGCACGCTGCGCGGTTCCGGATACCGGCTCGACTTGCCATGAAGCAGCCGTTGATGAGCCGAATCATGCGTTTCGCTGCCCCAAGCTCCCTTCGTTACCAGCTATTAAGCAGAACGCTTCTCCTGCTCGCAGCGCTGCTGCTATTAATCGGTGTCTTGCAATATGTGTTGATGAAGGATTTCGTCTATGAAAATAAAGCCAACACGCTGGGTGCCCAGCTCCTATCGATGCCAATGGACTGGTTTGGCGTGAGCGTAAGCAAGCCTGACGATAGGGAGGGCAAAGGTGCTGCTCCTCGCATGGAACCGCCTAAGCAGCGGCCTCAAGCGCCCGTCTTCTATCAACCGGGCATGTCGTTCGCTTTCGTCGGCAACGACGGGGTCGTGGACGACTTAACCGATAATCCAGAGCTTGCTTCGCCTCAGTTGACCGCGCTGCAATATGCGGATATAAAGGCAGAGCTCTTGAGTCGCAAGTCGATTAGCTATCGCATTGCGACTGACATCAACGGTCATGAGCAGCTTGTTGTGCTCAGGCTCGCCGATCCTCGCAACCGGGCGGCCGGCATGGTTCAAGCCGGAGCAGAGACAGCCTCACTGCAAAAGCTGCTATTTACGCAGCTTGCGATCTTCATCTCGCTCGCCGTCCTAGCACTGGCGGCTGGTCTATCGCTTTATTTGCCGCTTCTTCGCAAGACGTTGACGCCGCTGTCGCGAGTGGTGCAGGCAGCGTCGGACACCGATGCCGGCAATCTAGACATCCGATTGCCTGCGCACCAAGGACAGCTGGAGATCGATCGGCTGTCCGAAGCGTTCAACGGCATGCTCGCGCGGTTGGAGCTGTCGTTCGAAGCCGAGCGGCGAACGACGGATCGGATGCGGCGCTTTATTGCCGACGCGTCCCACGAGCTGCGCACCCCGCTCACCTCGATTCACGGCTTCATCGAGGTGCTTCAGCGCGGCGCGGCAGTGAGTCCCGAGCAGTTGAACCGCGCGCTTGCGAGCATGGGGCTCGAATCGCGGCGAATCAACAAGCTCGTAGAGGATTTGCTCACGCTCGTGAAGCTAGATCAGGCGCCGAAGCTTGTCCTTGCTCCGGTGCGGCTCGATCTGCTCATTACGGAGATGGAGCCGCAGCTTCGATTGCTCGCCGGTAGCCGTTCGGTACAGATCGAGACTGGCGGCAATCCGGTTACAGGACGTTATCATGCCGACAAGCTGAAGCAAATCGTGCTGAATCTGTTCTTGAATGCCGTCCAGCATACAGACTCCGATACGGGCAGCATCTCGCTTTCCCTCGGCGTAAGCGGCAGCCATACGCAACTTACCGTTTCAGATAACGGCACAGGCATTGCCGCCGAGCATATTCCGCATCTGTTCGAGCGGTTCTACCGCAGCGAATCGTCGCGCACACGCAAGAGCGGTGGCGCCGGACTCGGGCTATCGATCACGAAGTCGATCGTCGATGCGCATAACGGCTCGATCGACGTCGCAAGCGAGCCCGGCGTCGGCACGCAATTCCGCGTGCTGCTGCCGCTTGAGATCACTCAGGGTAAGAAGTGAGTTGGTTGAGGCTTAAGTTGCTGGAGGCTGAGTTGAGGGAGTACTTGAGGGCTGAGGTGCTCGGTTACTTGGATATTGTATTGCTGTAGGGCTGAGTTGCTAGGGTGCTGGGGTGCTCCATGGTTCTGTTGCACATTCTGCAACGGAACCATAATCCGCCACGCGCCTATTCCGATCCTCAACGAACAATAACGAACGAGTCCAGCTTCGCACCGTCCACGTCATACGCCTCATACGTCAGCTTATTCCCGTCGACCGTAATACCAGCGAACATCTGCTTATTATTTTGGAAATGAACCTTGTGGTAGAACTGGTCATCCTTTTTCTCGTTAAACTTCTGTCCTGACGTATTCGTAACGACGTAGACTGTACCTTCGCGATTCCCGTCCTCGCCGTCACCTGTTCCGACAATTTCCCCGCCCTTTAGCGGATACGACCTGGAGTATTCGTGATTATGGCCTTGCAGAACGAGATCAACGCCGTATTCGTCGAACACTTCCGCCCAATCGAGCGTCTTCTTATAAGAATTGCCGCCATACGGCCCTTGATGAATCGAGGCCACAATCCATTTTTTGTCCGTTGCCGCAAGGTCATCTTGCAGCCATTCCGTCTGCGCCTTGCGATTCGACTCCGAGTTCAGCATCACGAAGTGGACAAGTCCATAATCGAAGGAATAGGTTGTTCCTTCAATGGAGCCTTCCGCGCCGTTGCCCGGCAAGTTAAAGTGCGAGATAAACATATCCGCATTTCCTTCGACCTCGTCATGATTGCCAGTTACGGGCATGAACGGCACGCTTCTCACCCATTTAGCCGCCTTCTCGATCAAATGCGTCCAACCGCTCTCCTCGTCGGGATTTTCGGTCAAGTCGCCATTATGAACGATCAGCTTCGCTTCCTCGAACGTAGCGAAAGCCCGATCAAGCGTGTTGCCCCAAAGGTCAAAATCCTGCTCCGTCTCGCCTTGCGAATCCGTTACGTTAATGAACGTGAACGACTCTTGGTCCTCTTCCTCTGTACCTGCAGACTCCGTCACGAAGGTTGCCGCCTCGCTCCAGCCGCCCTTTTCTCCGCTCCCTACCCGGTACGTATAAGTAATCCCTGGTTCGAGACCGGTTGCCTCCGCTTTGTGCACGCCCCTCTTCTCACTGCTGCCAAGCTCCATAACCGTCGTAACGCCAGTTACCGTCATGACATCTTTGCCATCGAAATCAGCATCGGTTCCCTTTACAAGCTGCAGAACAGCTTTATCCCCGGCTTGCTTTGTATGCCAAGTGAACGCGCGGCTCGTCTGCGGGTCACCCTTGAATGTAGTCACAATTGCATAAGGCTTATCTCCATCCACAGCTCTCCACTTCTCGAAGCCGTACATGGCGGCAACCAAAAGCAAGCAGAACAGCAGCAACAGCCAAGTATCTCTACTTCTCATCGATCGTACCTCCTTTCTCTCCCTTCATCTTAACAAAAACTTTACATAAAGCGCATTCAGCAATCTTTCAGCCGGCATTCAGTTAAGAATCAGTAAAGGCGAGTACAATTGCTCCAGTAAGTAACACAGGCCACGCAAACCGGAAATGAAACGAGGTGTGAACATGACAACCACATTAAAATACCGCAATGAATTGAAGTTTTTCATCAACCAGCATCAATACTTTGTTATTCGCCAGCGCTTGAAAAACCTGATGAAACAAGACGATCATGTCGGCCCGACTGGCGAGTACCATATCCGAAGCCTATATTTCGATGACGTTAACAATAAAGCGCTGCATGAGAAGCTCGGCGGCATTCGCGATCGTTCCAAATACCGCATTCGCATATACAACGTAAGCGACAAAGTCATTCATTTTGAGAAAAAAATCAAATTCAAGGACTATATCGCCAAGGTCAAGGTGCCCCTTACGAGAGCGATGTACGATGAAATCATGGCCGGCAATTACGAGGTGCTCAACAATCCTTTAAAGCCGCTCATGCTGGAGCTGTACAACGAGATGAAACAGAAGCTGCTAAGGCCCAAAGTCATCGTCGATTACGTCCGCGAGCCCTACGTATGCGAGAACGGGAACGTTCGGATTACGTTCGATAAGGAGCTGCGAACCGGGCTGCATTCACATGATATTTTCGATAAGAATCTGGAACCGGTAAGAGCGATCGACGAGAATCTCATTATTCTTGAGGTCAAATACGACGAATATATTCCGGCTTATATCCGAACCGCGCTGCAGCTTGAAGGCTTGAACAGGCAGTCGGCGTCCAAATACGTCATTTGCCGCAAGTTCCTGAAATACAACACTTGGGAGGATTATTAAAAATGGAAACAAACACAACAACATCCGATACTACAACTAATTTTACCGATATTCTCAAAAAATCAGTACTCGAAAACGTCAGCTCGGACATTAGCATTGCGAAAATATTAATTACGCTCGCAGTCGCTTTTCTAATCGGCTTCTTCATTTTCGTCCTGTATAAACGGATTTTCAGCGGCGTGCTCTATTCGAAGAGCTTCAACGTCTCCCTCATCGGCATGACGATGATTACAGCCGTGGTCATTATCGCGATCAACTCGAACCTCGTCCTGTCGCTCGGCATGGTCGGCGCGTTGTCGATCGTCCGCTTCAGAACGCCGATCAAAGACCCGACCGACCTGATCTTCCTGTTCTGGGCGGCAGTCGCGGGTATCGTAACGGGCGCAGGCTTCTTCACGTTAGCCGTCATCGGTTCCGTAGTTGTCGGTCTTATTCTGTTCTTCTTCATTAAAGGCGGCTCTGTAGAAACGCCTTACTTGCTTGTTGTTAACTGCGATGGAGACGATACCGAGAAAGAAATTCACAGCCGCATGGGCAAGCTGGTCAAACGTTACAACGTGAAGCAAAAAACAGTTACGGCAGGCAATATCGAAATGACGCTCGAAGTGCGACTGCGCGACCAAGAAGGCAAATTCGTGGGCGAGCTGTCAAGTCTTGGAGGCGTCAAGAATGCCGTGCTTATTAGCTACAGCGGGGATTATGTTTCCTAAGGAGAGGAATAGGAGGTAACACGTATGAATGCGAAGTTCCACAGCTTCCTTCTCGTGCTGTTCTCTCTGCTCCTCATAATCGGATTGACGGGATGCGCGGCCGGGTCTAACACCGACTTCGCCTCCCTCATCGGTTTAACGGATTCAGATTCCGAGGCAACAGCAACGAAGGAAGAGCAACAGCTTGATGAAAAAGTGTTCCCGAAGGACGAAGTTATCGACGTGAAAATTACGATTGACGAGGATGAGTTCCAGAACATGCTGGACAATGCCAGCGCCGAGGAGATGCATGAAGCATCGATTGATTATAACGGACAACACTTCGACAATGTCGGTATACGGACGAAAGGCAATCTGAGCTTGAACAGTGTCGTCAATATGGCCGATTCGGATCGATACAGCTTCAAGCTGTCGTTCGATGAATATGTGAACCAGACATTGGCCGGCGTTAGCAAAATCAATCTGAATAACAATTACAGCGATGCCTCTTATATGAGGGAGTTTCTGTCGTATGAGCTTGCTGAGAGTATGGGCTTGCCCACGCCAAAATACAGCTACGTTAACGTCTATGTGAACGGCGAGTTATGGGGCTTCTATCTAGCAGTCGAGCAAATCGGCGACGCGTACCTGGAGCGCAACTTCGGCAACTCTTACGGCGCGTTGTACAAAGCAAACGGCGGCAACGGCAGCGAGTTGAACTCGCTGGAGACGATTGATGCTTACACGGGCCTTGATCTGAAGTCGGACAAGTCGAACGATGATATTTTGCTGACTATGCTGGATGAACTGAATAACGGTACCGATTACGAGAGTGTTCTGGACGTCGAGGAGGCGCTGAAATTTATTGCCCTTAACGCCGTGGCGGGCAATATGGACAGCTACTTATCGGAGAAGAAGCATAACTATTATTTGTATGAGGATGAAGGCATTTTCAATATTCTGCCATGGGATTATAATATGTCATTCGGCGGCTTCGGGGGATCGGGAATTTTGATCGACGAGCCGACCTCCGGCACACTCGCGGATCGGCCGCTAGTCGCTAAACTGCTGGAGAATGAAGCATATTTGGAACAATATCACTCGATAATCGCAGAGATGCTGGACGGCTATTTATCCGAAGCCGCGTTTGCTAAGCGAACAACAGAGCTCTCTGCATTAATCTCTGAATCGGTGAAGGCCGATCCATCAGCCTTCTATACCTATGAGCAGTATGAGCAAGGCGTAGCACAGGTCGTTTCGTTCAACTTAACGCAAACGGCATCCATCGCTCAGCAGCTTGACGGAACGATTCCCTCTTCGGGAGACGGCTCGGGCAGCGGAAGCAGCGGCATGGGTGGTGGTCAAGGCGGTTTCGGCGGCGGAGGTTTTGGTGGCGGAGGTTTTGGTGGCGGAGGCATGCAGCCGCCTGACGGTCAGGGCGGTGGCATGGGTGGTCCTGGAGGCATGGGCGGCTTCGGCGGCCAGCCCGGCCAACAAGCCGCTGCGCAGCAAGGAACTGCCGAAGAAGCTTACACAGCAGGCATAGCCATCGTTATCTTATTGCTCTCATGTGTCTTCGTCGTATTCTACAAACGCAGACGCCTCTAATAAACGAATCAAGGAGAGGATGCCATACGCATCCTCTCCTTTTTGCTTTTCACATACCTATACCCTGCCAACCTTCCACTCCGCCTTACTACCGCGTACCGTTCAGCGCGCCATCGGCACGGTACTCACTCGGCAGTCTGCCGACGAGCTCGCGGAACAGCTTGCTGAAGTACTTGTCGTCCTCGAAGCCGATGGCGAACGCGATCTCGTACACCGGCGTATCGGTCTCCAGCAGCAGCGTCTTCGCGCGTTCTATTCGCATCCGCCGCAGCATAACGCCGAACGGCTCGCCCGCAAGCTTCGCGAAGCATTGACTGAAGTAGCTGCGGCTCATCTTCACATAATCGGCGACATCGGCTTGGCTCAGCTTGCCGCTGGAATGCTGACGCATATATACGATTGCGCGGATTAAGCAGAGCATAACCTCCTTCGAGAAGCCCAGCTCCATCATGCGCCGTTGAACATGATCGGAGAATCGACGCAGCCACAAGCGCCATTCCGCCCACGTATGATTGCGCCGAATATCGCTTCGTATCGCCAAGCTTTCGCTCTCCTTCATCAGCAAACCGCGCCAATCCGCGCATAATCCTTCTCCGAAAGCCACGATACATTCGAAGGACGGGCGCTGCTGCTCAATCTTCCCTATGAAATGCTCCCAGTCGGGCGCGCTAAGCATCCATTTCATGCTCATACCATCACTCGAGGAAAGCTCATTTCCTCCCAATCCTTTGCGTCGCTCAGCTGCCGTATCCTTCAACTCATCGTAGCGAAGCTCCAGCGGTTCATCATTTGGACGCTGCTTATAAAACAATTCATCCGCCATCGACTCGGCCAGCTCCCGCTTCACTTCATCAAGAGGTTGTCCATACAAGCCTGTAATCCATACCGGCTGCCAGCGGCTGCTCAAGCTATGAGCCAGCTCCCTATTCATCTCTGCTCTAGACAAGGAATGCATGATCGGTACGAGCCACATCTCCTTAACCGCAAGCAGCGGATTACGCTTCACGACGGCAAGGCGCAGTAATTCATTGCTGTTCTCTTCACGATTCGAAGGATAGAACAACAACGCTTCCGACGCTTGCAGCTTCTCCTCCTCCGATCCCAGCAGACGCTCGCCTAGATTCCCGATCTCCCATTCCAGCCGAGCGACGATCCGGCTCATCACCTCGTCCGCGCTTTCCGGCTCAAGAAGTGTCTTTACTATATAATCAATAGCGCCCAATCGAAGCGCTTCTTGGACATAATCGAATTCATGATGGCATGTGAGCACGACCGAGCGCACTCGCGGATAACGCTGTCTTACCTGGCTAATAAGCTCGAAGCCCGACAGCCTCGGCATCGTAATATCGGTGAAAAGCAGATCTACCTCCGTCTGCTCCAGCAGCTCAAGCGCTGCTTTCCCGTCGGCCGCTTCGCCTACGATGGTGATCCCGAACGAGGTCCAGTCGAATAACGCAATAAAACCTTTGCGAACCAGTCTTTCATCGTCGACGACGATCGCTCTAATCATCCAAGCCCTCCTTCGTAATGCGCTTACATCTCCATTTTGGTCCAATAACAAGTTATGGTCAATATGCGATTCCGACTATGTCGGCTGCAGTAAAACAAGAGGAAGGAAAGCCTGCTCGCAAGCAGGCTCTCCTCTCCCTTTCCTTTGCCAGCTCTCCAGCCGTGCGAAACCAACTATTGCTTGCGGTATTCAAACACTTTTTTGTTCTGCTCTACGCCCCAAGCGAGTACTTCTTCATAGCCAAGACCTTTCGCTTTGTCGATCATTTCCGTGCGAAGCTTCGTGAATTCACCGTCGTTTTTCGCGAATACCATTTTCCACGAATATTGTTTGATCACGTCTGCCACTTGGCCGCGTTTTTGCTCCAGCTCATCGCTTCTGACTGCCGGCGCGGTGCCTGTAAAGATTGGCTTCAGGACAGCGAGCTTGTTGTTATTGATCAAATAATCCTTAGCCGTCAAAGCGCCGCCGTTCGCTGCGCGCCAGTTCTGATCCAGCTTCGTCGGCGACTTCTCGAGCACCGATGTCCACAAGTTGTAGTCGTACGGCTCGTTCGTGTTCGGGTTAATATTCGTCAACTTGAACGAAGTGTTGTTGATTTGGCTTTTGCCGTCCTTGAACGAGCCGCCGCCGAATTCTTCAGGTACGGCCGTATCGTTAGACGGAAGCGCCTCAACGCCGAAGTCCGTCAATACCGCTTTGCCGTCCTTCATCTCCCAGGTGAGTCCTTCCGGACCGTTGTTGCTGACCATCATACCCTCTGGACTGTACAGCCAGTCGAGGAATTCAAGGACGCGCTCCGGATGCTTCGCTTTCGAACCGATCGCCCATACCCGGCTTCCGCCATAAGGGTCAAAGCCGTATGAGAATGTACGCTCTTCATCGAACGGCACAAGCGCGAAGCCTTTGCCTTCGTTCAGATGCTCTTGCGTGTTGTACGTATCGTCAAGCCATGGGAACCAAGTGAAGAGCAGCTGTCCGTCTTTCATTTTGTTCACGACGTCTTCGAACTTTTGCGTTACCGAATCCGGATCGAGCAGACCCATTTGGTTCGCGTCATAATACAGCTTCAGCGCGCGGAGATAGTAGCCGTCCTCGTCCAATACGCCTTGGTACTCGTCGGAATCCGCGGATACGAGCGAGAATCCGCCAGGGTTGAAGCCGTCGCCTTCGTCGAATCCGTGCAGACCTGCCCAAGCCTTCGCGTTCATCATCATGTTGCCGTCCCAATCCGCCCACAAGGAGAAAGCGTACGTCGGACGACCGGAATCGCTTTTTGGCTGCAGCTCCTGCATCTGCTTAAGTACCGGCAAGTAATCTTCCATTGTCTTAATCTGCGGACGACCGATCTGATCGTACAGATCCCAGCGCAGGTTCGGGTGATACGTCAAGTCTTGGCCTTCGGATGGGCCGTCCTTGTTGTCGCCGACGTCGAAGCCGATGCCGTATACGCTAGAGCCGCCGCCGAAGTTGGCTTTGTTTTTCTCGATCGCTTTAGGCGCATATTGCAAAATATTTTTGCCGTACGTATCCAGCAAACCGTCCTTCGTCCAGTCTACTAGCATGCCAGCCTTAATGGCATCGAGATACTTCTGGCCGTCATCGCCGAATACGACCAGATCGCCGAGGTCGCCCGAAGCCATCATCGTCGCGAACTTCGTATCGCCGCCGCCCTCTAGGTTCGATGCGATAATGTTCAGCTTAATGTTGAACTTATCTTTGATCAGCTTCGCATACCAGCCGGATTGCTCGCCCGCGAAGTTCGAGAGCATCGAGAAGACGTCGATCGTAATTTCCTCGCGCTCTTCCTTCGGAGGAGCCGTTTCCTCTGCCGCTTTGTCCGTGCTGGCCGGCTTATTGGTCGCAGTATTATTGCCGCTTTTGTTGTTGTTCGAGGAGCAAGCTGCCGCCGTGCTTACGATTAAAATAATCGCCAGAAATACTGCCATTGATCTACGAATGGGTTTCAATGAGATGAGCCTCCCTTTTTTTGTCCAAAATGATTGGTTACCCTCGTCTCTGACTGCCCTTGATGTCGACACCGTTGCCGCGCTCACCTCCCTTCAGCATTTCCTCCTCTAGCCTGCTACCCTTTAACAGCGCCAATCATAATGCCCTTCACGAAGAAACGCTGGAAGAACGGGTACACGAACAGAATAGGCAGGACGACGATCATCGATACGGTCGTTCGTACGGAAGTAGCTGTCTGCATATTCGTCAAATCGATGTTGCCGCCCGAGCCCTGCGAGTTGCGGATGATGGCCGCAAGCGATGTCGATTCGTTCAAATATTTGTACAAGACGAATTGCAGCGTGTAATACTTGCTGTCGGTCATAAGGAACAGCGTATCCACGAATGAATTCCACTGGCTGACGGCCGAGAAAATCGCGATTGTAGCGGCTATCGGCGTGATAAGCGGCATAATGATCCGGCTGAAAATCGTCAGGTAACCCGCTCCGTCCATTTCCGCCGACTCCTGCAGCACTTCGGGAATCGATTCAACGAACGTCTTCACGAGAATGACGTAGAACGGCGAGACGATGGCCGGAAGAATATAGGCCAAGTAATTGTTCGTCAAGTTCAAGTTCATCATGATGATGTACCATGGAATGATGCCTGCGTTGAAGTACATCGTGATAACGACGAATCGGTACCAGAACCGCCTGCCCCACATCTTCTGCTTCGTGAACAGAAAGCCGAGGAACGCCGACGCCACCACCGTCAGAAGCGTGCCGACGACCGTTCTGCCAACGGATACGAGAGCCGCCTGCGACAGCCCTTTCACCTGCAGCACCTCGACATAGTTGGTCAGATGAATCATTTTCGGATAGAAGGTAACGAGTCCCCGCGAGCTTAAATCATTGCTGCTGATCGTATTGATGAACAAGTAGTAGAACGGAAATATACAAATGATCGTGAACACTGCAAAAAACGTATAGTTCAAGACGTTGAACAACACATCGCCGTACTTGCGCCGTGTTAGCATAGACTGCCTCCTCCCCCGGTTAGATGATCGACTCTCCGCGTACCATTTTGGACAGACGATTGGCTACGAATAATAAAATGATGCTAATAATCGACTTCAGCATGCTAACCGCAGTCGCGAACGAGAAGTTAAAGCCGAGCAGCCCCGTATTGTACACGTACAAGTCGAGCACCTCGATTGTGTCCCGATTAAGCGCGTTCTGGAACACGAAGTATTGCTCCATCCCGTTATTAATAAGATTCGCGATCGAGAGCAGCAGCAAGACGAAGTAGGTCGGCATAATGCCAGGCACCGTAATATGCCAGATCATGCGGAAGCGTCCCGCGCCATCGACCTTCGCCGCATCGTACAACTCCTGATCGATCGAAGCGATCGCCGCTATGTACATGATTGCGCCCCAGCCTAGCCCTTTCCAAAGTGCCCAAAACGTCATTTTCAGCCAAATCCATTCCGAGGAAGCCAAATAATTAATCGGCGCTTCCTGCAAGCCGATGGCCATCATGAACTTGTTGATGATGCCGTTATCGACGGAGAACATCATGAACGCGATCGCATACACGAGCACCCAGCTAATGAAGTTCGGCAGCGTTGTAAAGATTTGCACCGTCTTCTTGTACCAGGTCGTCTTGATCTCCGTTAGGAAAATCGCGAATAATACCGGAAATACCGACGTAATGATACCGAGTCCGCTCATCGCCAGCGTATTACGCATGACACGAAGAACTTCCTGCGTTTGCGTTGGATTGGAGATGATCGATCTGAACCATTGGAGACCGACGAACTGCGTATCGAATAACGAGAAGCCCGGTCGGTAGTTATAAAAAGCGTAGAGCCAGCCGTACAATGGAAAGTAACTGAATACGAGTATGAGCAACAGAAACGGCAGCGCGAACAGAAATAACCGGAACCGGTCAGAGATGAAGCTGCCGCTGCTTCGCGCAAGCGAACTCTGCCTTCGGATAGCCGTCTTCATGCAATCCCTCCTACTTAAGTGTGACAATCCGCTGCCCTGTCCATTTGTAGTAAGCGCTTACTACCCGCTGAACTTGAGAGCTTCTTCTTGTGTTTCCCTGCTAATAGTGTATAGGCTAGGCGCTTTAGCACGGGAGTGGTAGCGGTTTCAAGATTGACGTTTCCTGTTGCCTTCTAGCGAACAGGATTCGTACCTGTGTGAACGTTTTTCGTACTATGGCTGCATTACGGATAGCGGACACCAGAGGTCTTTACAGGCTTGATTGACGATTTTAGCTGTTCTTACGGACACATAAGACTCTATCAGGTGTGTTGGGCAGCGAAATCGCTTCGATTAGCGCAGTAAGGGTTTGTGGTGTCCGTTACGTTGCAGCAACGGCGGAATAATGGCCATTAGCGTCCTAAATGTCCGTTAGCCATACAAACAAAACGACGACTGGACAATCTGCATACGAAAAAGGTACCTTGAACAAATCCCTTTGCTTCAATACAAAGAAATCAGTATGTTCGTTATATGAGCCGCTTTAGAAAAAAAACAGGGTTGCCTCCATAGAAAGAGGCAACCCTTGTTATCATTCAGCTTGCAGGGCAAGCACTTGCTCGATCGCAGGCATGGACGGGATCGCGCCTTTGCCCGAAGCGGCTAGAGCGCCCATGGCATTGGCAAATGCGAGCATCGCTTCAAGCCGATCCCTCGTCCATTCGAACGGCGGTGCATCAGGTGCGCCATTCAGCCACTGATAAAGAATGCCCGCCAAGAAAGCATCGCCAGCACCAGTCGTATCCGCAACGTCAACCTTGTAACCGGCGTGATTGGCGGTTGCCTTCCCCGTACGGCAATAGCTGCCCGCAGCCCCTCGCGTTACGAGCAATAGATCTAGCGGATACTGCTCCATGAGCAGCTTCGTTCCCCGCTCCAGCTCGTCGGTGCCCGTCAGAAACAACAGCTCTTCCTCCGACAACTTCACGATATTCGCGAAGCGCATTCCTTCGAGGATCCGCTCCTTCGCCGTATCGGCGCTGTCCCATAGCGACAGCCGCAAATTCGGATCGTACGAGACGGCAACGCCGCTGCGCTTCGCATGCGATGCCGCTTCCAGCGTCGCCGTGCGCGAAGGCTCATGCGTCATCGATAGCGAGCCGAAGTGAAAAACGCGAGCCGATGCAATCCGACTAAAGTCAATGTCGGAAGTGCGCAGCATATGGTCCGCGCCAGGCTGGCGATAGAACGTGAACGAACGGTCGCCGGACTCATCCAGATGAACGAAGGCAAGCGTCGTCCCCGCCTCGGCAGTATGAACTAGCCCATCTGTATCGATCCCGCTAGAATCGAGCACCCCGCTTAAGTATCGGCCGAAGGCGTCGTCGCCAACAGCGCCGATGAATGCCGTCCTGCGGCCGAGCTTCGCAAGCGCAGCAAGCACATTGGCAGGCGCGCCGCCCGGATTGCGTTCGTACAGCGGCAGCCCCTGCTCCGATAAGCCATGCGGCGTAAAGTCGATCAGCAGCTCGCCCAGCGCAACGACATCAAATGTACTGTCATTAGCGTAGTTTCTTACTCCCATATCGGCGCAAGCTCCCAAGCGTCAAGCGTCTCGATAACGGCTGTTCCTCCACGGGCGAAAAAGCGGATGCCTGCGTCTGCCGGATTCGGATACAGGCGATTCGTCATCGCCATGCGGCCGTCATTCGCGAACAATTCGACCGAGGAGCGGTCGATGAACAAGCGAAGCCGGACGCGGCCGTCCTCCATCGGGGCAAGCGGCGCGGCGCTGACGCCGCCGTCTCCGGCCCCACCTAACTCGCGGTCCATGAACAGCTTTTGCTCCCGAGGCACATAACGGATTTCCGTATAAGACGAGCTGTCTTCCGAGCATCGGATGCGCAGTCCGAATTCTGCCGCATCCGATTGTTTGGTATCCCACACGACTGCAAGCTCTATCGAATCGCCTCTCACGCCGTCAACCTCGACATACACACCGTCTTCCAGCGCAAGACCAGACTCTGCTGCATGCTTGCCTCGCAGCGACTCCAGCTCCGGAACCGGCTGGCTGCGAACCGTGCCGTCCTCCGCCAGCGTCAGTTCGCGCGGCAGCGTCATCGCGCCGTACCAGCCATGCTCCTGCTCCGGCATCGTTGCGCCCCATATGTTCATCCATGCGATCATGATTCTGCGTCCTTGCCCGTCGATCAGCGTCTGCGGCGCATAGAAATCGAAGCCGTAGTCGATCTGCTCGGAGTAAGCATTCTCGAACCGGCAACTCTCGTAATCGAACCGTCCCGACAAATACAAGTTTTTGACCGGTGCGACGTTCATCGGCGAAATAAGCAGCACATGGCGGTCTTCACCGCCAAGCGGGAACAGGTCCGGGCATTCCCACATATCGCCCATCGTTCCATTGCTCTCTACCGCAGCGCCTTCGTATTGCCAGCTCAGCAGATCGGCGGACGTGTACATAATCGCTTTGCCCAAGCCGTCCTTGCCGTAGCCGACGACCATATGCCATCTTTCGCCCTGCTTCCATACCTTGGGATCGCGGAATCCAAAGCGCTGAGCATCCGGTGAATCGCCTATAATCGGATTAGCGGCATGTTTATGGAACATCACGCCATCCTCGCTCGTCGCTAGACATTGCACCTCTTCCGGCGTTTTACCATCCACATGCCCGGTATAGATAAGCTTCAACACGCCATTATCGTCAACTGCGCTGCCCGACCAACAGCCTTGGCCATGGTCGCCGCCTTTGTCGTACGGCTCCGATGGAGCCAGCGCTACCGGCAGATGCTCCCAATGAACTAGATCCTTGCTGCGCGCATGTCCCCAATGCATCGGTCCTTGCTTAGCCTGATAAGGGTCATGCTGATAGAACAAATGATATTCGCCTTTAAAAAAAATCAAACCGTTCGGGTCATTCATCCAACCTGCGGGAGGCATCATATGGTAATGAAGACGATATGCCGTATCCATCGCTTTGACGTTCTCCTTCAGCGCCTCTCCGGCCATCGCAATAAATGACTGATGTTCCTTATAATTGCCAGCGGTATGCTCCAACTCGGGTCACCTATCCTTTTCTAACGTTTTCACTCCAAATAGATTTCATCCTATACACGTCCACGAAACGGAACAGCGCCGTCCCGCCAGTCGCGAACAATTCAAGTCCTTCGCTGTCCGCGGCAGGGTAGATCAGCGTCGTAAATACAGTCTCGCCGTTATCGACGAACAGCTCAATTAGCGATTCGTCGACAAATAATCGCAGCCGGATTCGATTGCCTTGCGGCGGATGGTTCGCTTCGAACCGTTTGCCGAAATGGAACGGTTCGCCAACGCGATTAACGAACCGGCTCTCGCCGGAACGATGCCGATCGACGTAAAGGCTGCCCGTAGCAGGCTCGTATCCGATCTCCGTCGCTTCGGTGCCATCCTTCGAGCATCTTGCGCGAATGCCGAATACATCGGCATCGTTCCACTCGATCTCGGCGTAAAGCTCGTAAGCGGTCCCTTCATAGTCCAGCTTTACCGTCTTATCATTCGCGACCACGGGAGCGAAGCGAAGCGCGTTCTCCCGCAGCTTCTTGAGCTCCTCGACCGGCTGCTGACAT
The DNA here is from genome assembly GCF_052115185.1 of Paenibacillus sp. 2TAB19. NCBI lineage: Bacteria > Bacillati > Bacillota > Bacilli > Caryophanales > Paenibacillaceae > Paenibacillus > Paenibacillus sp. 2TAB19. The sequence continues at coordinate 19,251 of NZ_JBFRGE010000060.1, forward strand.
AAGACGATCTCTCCGCTGCTAGAGGTTCTGAGCGTAAGTGACCGAGGGATCGACATGCCTCCCTTCCATGGGGAGGTCGGCCCTTCGAACGGATATTTCCAATTCGACGTCCATCCGAGCCATATCGCGCGGCCGTCCTCATTCGGGATATCCGCATACGTGACCGCCGCGTAGAAGTCTTGGCCGAAGTCGGTCCACTTCACGCTTGTTCCAGACATGTCGTCGTTCACGAATCGTTTGCCGTCGAACTCGCCTATGAAATATTGCGCATGGGATCCGTCCGTCTCCTCGTTATCGCCGATGCTGACATGCAGCACCCATTTCTGTCTCGACTTATCACCGTCGACTGGAAGTTGAAACAAATCGGGGCATTCCCAGACCGCAGCCTGCGAGCCTTGTCCATCCCCGAATTCGCTCTCGAACGTCCACTGTGTTAGATTAGCCGAGGAATAGAAGTAGACCCGTTTATCAACCGATACGATCATGATCCACCTGCCGGTTGGCTCATGCCACAGCACCTTCGGATCGCGGAAGTCGCGAATGCCCGGATTCGGAATGACCGGGTTGCCCGCGTATTTGATCCAGCTTCTACCCGCATCGCTGCTGTAGGCGATGCTTTGCGACTGCAAGCCGTCCTTGAAATGCGTGAAGATGGCAACTAAACCGGCCTTCCCACCGAACAATCCGCTCGTATCGCGCTTATCAACCACGCAGCTGCCCGACCATATGTCCCCAAGCTCGTCCCCGACAAGCGCCAGCGGAAGGTGCTCCCAGTGTATTAGATCGCGGCTGACCGCATGCCCCCATCTTCCCGTGTATTGATAGAATTGATGATATTCGCCTTCCCAATAAACCATTCCGTTCGGATCGCTCATCGGACCGCTCGGCGGCGTCAAATGATAGCGAGGCCGATAAAGCTCCTTGTACAACTCCGTCACGTCTTCGCCTCCCATTGCCTCGTCACTTAGTCGGGACGAACAGCTTGAGACCGCTCAGCGTCGTCTCGCCGCCGCGCGAGTACCAGCCCCATGCCTGTCCCGGCATTTTGTATATGCGCGTCGTGAGCGCGGAATCGCCGATATACAATACCGCAACGTCATTCTCAATGACGATCGTAAACGAATAATCTGTATTCGCTTCAAGCTCCGCCGACACCTGCACGTCAGGCTCGACCGAGGACAGCGTGTCGCCCTTCACCGCATCATAACGTACGCGGTCCTTGGCCGGCTCGAGCTGAATGCCATACGCCTTCTCCGGCTCGTCGCCGGCGCCGACGACGAAGCCGCTGTATTCCACCTTCTCGTCGAATCGCACGCTACCCGTAATCTTCGCCGTCTGCGGCAGCTCGCCGAAGACGATTCCGGCCACCCCTCCTGCGGCGGCGGACAGCTTCCACGCCTTGCTATCGCCCGCTGCCGCTCCGATCTTCTTCGGCTCAGCCAGCGCTTCCTCCTTCGACAGCAGCGCATCGATCTCGTCCGGCACCTTCACCCCAAGCGAGCCGTCCGCTGACAGCGTCATTTGGTGGGCGACCATATTGCCCGCCCAGTCCCACTGCATATAATCCTTCTCGAGCTGCCTCGTCGGCACCCAGCCGTACAGCATCCGCCGGTCGCCTAACGTTTCCGTCTTCGCCGCATAGAACGCCCTGCCGTCGAACATATCCGACTCCGGCTTCTTCCACGGCCCGTCCAGCGAGTCGCTGACGCGGTAATGCGTCGCCTTTTTGTCGCTGAATTCCGAGAACACGAGATACCATTTGCCATCCATATAGAACACGTCCGGACATTCCAACATGAAGAAATTGTCCGTCGCCTCAATCGTTAGCGGCTCGCGAAGCTCCCATTTGCTAAGATCCTTGGAGGCGAACAAGGCGATGACGCCTTTGCCGCTCTTCCTCGCGCTTTGCAGCATCCAATACTCGCCCTTCTCCTCGTTGTACAGGACGAAGGGATCGCGGAAATCATGGGTTTCATAGCCGTTTGGAGCATAAAACGTATCTTCGGGAACCTTCGTCCACGTCTTCAGATCGACGCTGACCGCATGCATGACCGCTTCCTTCGGCTTGCCTTGGTCAGGGAACTGCCAGTTATGGCCCGTATAGAAAGCATGATACGTATCATTGGCCTTAATGACGCTGCCCGTACCAAGCGCCAAGTCCTGATCCCGCTCTACGCCGAACGGAATCGCTTCGCCTGCATACTCGTAATCTGTCAGGTTCGACGTCGAAGCCATATGCCACGGATGGAAACCCGGCGCGCCGTCGCGCCAATCCTGCAAATAAAACAAATGAAGCTTATCGCCTTCGCTGAACGGCATAATATCGCCTACCCAGCCTACAGGCGGCTTCCAAAAGATACGATCCTCCGCCGCCAGAGACGTTTCCAGCGATGGCTCGGAAGAAGCCTTTCCGGCATTTTCCGTGCCGCTCGGTTGGTTAGCTGACTCGTTATTGCTGCAGCCGCTGATCAGCGCCGCGGCGGCAATCCCGACTGCCGCCGCCAAGGTCGCGAACTTTTTTCTCGCGTCCATCATCCTTTTCCTCCGTTCTTGCCCTTAAACGCTACCCGCCGCCATGCTCGCATGACGGCGGATAGAGGGACTAAGCTATTGGCTATTGATTATTGGGTGAGCGTGATTTTGATGCCTTCCTCGGCCATGGCCTTGGCTGTAGCCGCGAACGTGCCCACCGGCGTGCCGTCCTTAATGCCCGTCAGAGCAGCCGTATTCGCGTCCCAATACTTCTCGACGCCGATCGGCGCGAACAAAATTTTGCCGGCCAGCTCGTTCATTTGGTCGACCTTCGCTTGGCCGAACATCTTGACGTTGTTGTCCGTCGCGACTTTCAGCTCGTTCTCGGACAGCATTTTGATGAAAGCGGCCGCGCCTTGCGGGTTTTTCGAAACCGTTGGAATCGACCAGCCGGACATGCCGCCTGGGCCAGCATCCTTCGTGCCCTTCGGACCTGTCGGAACCGGTACGAAATCAAGCTCGTAATCGCTCTTGAATACGGTGAAGCCGCCGAAGCCGTACTCGGCCGTCATCGCAAGCTTGCCGTTTTTGAACTCCGCGTTGAAGTAGTCGCCTTCCTTGTCCTTATCAATGAACTTATCCTTTAATAGCGCATCCTGCGTGAATTGCATCGCTTCCTTCACATTGTCGGACTCGTAATTCGAAGCGATCGTGCCATCCTCGTTGTACGAGAGCAGCGTCAGCCCATTGGAAGCAACCATCAACGCATAACCGGCATCCCACCAGCCGAAGCCGAATTGATCGCTCGCGCCATCGCCGTCCGTATCCTGCGTCATCTCCATCGCCGTGGAACGGAACGTCTCCCAGTTCCAGTTGCCTTCGCTGTACAGCTCCCCTGGCGACTTCACGCCGTTGTTGTCGAACAGCGTTTTGTTGTAGTAGATAACGATCGGAGCTGCGCCTACGCCTGCTGCATAAGGCTTGCCGCCGAACGTGAACGCCTTCGTAACGGATGCGTTCCAGAACGAATCCGTCATGTCCATGTATGAATCAAGCGGCTGAACGATTTTTTTGAGCGGATAGACAGGGAAGTTCTGATCGTTCGCTTGCGCAACGTCAACTTGATCGCCGGCGTTAACCATCGAGATGAGCGTCGACTTCTGGTCGCCCCAAGGAACGGCAATGACGTTTACCTTGCCGCCGTAAGCCTGTTCGAACTGCGGCACGGTTTCCCACACCGCGTCGTAAGCAGCCGGATTCGCCGCCTTATTTTCCTCGTATTGCTCCTTGGACGTATGATAAAGAATCGTAATATTGCCGTTATCGAGCTTTGGCGCTTCTTCTTTAGGCGCTTCCGTTGCCGCCGCTCCGTTGCCGCCGTTAGCAGTGGTATTTCCTTCGTTGTTAACCTTGCTGCCCCCGTTGCTGGCACAGCCGGACATGACCGTAACACTCATTACAACTGCAGCAAGCATAAGCGCGAACGATTTCCTATTAGTCATCATCTGAGTATTGCCTCCCCTTATTTGCGTTCGATAATTATTGCAAAACAACTGAGCGGACTAAACCATATCTCGCCTCGCATCGCCTCCCTTCATGCAGCTCCGTCATCCTACTTGACCGCAACATGCTCAATGCTGTCCGCGAAGTAACGCTGCGTCACCAAGTACAGAATGAACAGCGGCAGGATAGCAAGCAAAGCGCCGGCTTGGATCCGCGTTACGATAACGAGAGGATCGCTGATTGTCTGCACGTTCACGACGGACTGCAGATCGACGCGCAGCGACGACAGCGCGATGGCGAAGTTTTTCTTCATATTGCCGAGCAGCAGGTTCGACATATAGAATTCGTTCCAGTGCCAGACGAAGGAGAACAGAAATACCGTTATCATCGCGTTTTTGGCATTCGGAAGCATGACGCTGAAGAACGTTTTGAACGGGCCGCAGCCGTCCATATAAGCCGCATCCTCCAACTCGCCCGGCATTCCGGCGAAAAATTGGCGGAAGATGAAAATGTACAGCCCCGACCGCAGTCCCATCGCAAGCAGCGACGGCAGGAAGAAAGCGTTGTAGCTGCCGACGAGACTAATCGTTTCCGGTCCGCCGGTCATCATCGAGGTAAGCTTCATGATGCCGAAAGCATCGAAGTATTTCATATCCGCATAGAGCGGAAGAATGATTGTCTGAACCGGCACGACCAGCGTCATAATGACGAGCGTGAACAGCAGTCCCGAGAACCGGAACTTGAATCTGGCGAAGCCGTAGGCAACGAAGGCGCAGGACAACACGTCCAGCAGCCCGCAGCCGATGCCGATAATGACACTGTTCTGAAGCGCATCCCAGAAGTCCATAACGCGAAGCGCATCTGTGAAATTGCTCAGCGTGAGCGACTTCGGCAACCAGATGACGCTCGGGTCCATCGCTTCCTCGGGGCGGCGCAACGCCATGCTCAGCATATAGAGGAGCGGATACAGCAGCTGATAAGCCAGCGCCGCCAAGAGCGAGAAGCGAATGACGGACGTAAGCGTCTTCCTCGTCTTGTTCATAATCTTTTTATTCATGATTGCGTTCACATCTTGTTCCTCGCTTTCCGTTAATCCTGCATGTAGACAATGCGTTTCTTAAGCAGCATGTAGACGACGCCGAGGAACACGGCGATCAGCAGACAGTACAGCCATGCCAGCGCGCTGCTGTAGCCGAACCTGACCTGTGAAAAAGCCGTATTGTAGATCATCAGAATGACGCTGTTGCCGTAATCCGTGAACGTGTCGATGATCGTGTAGACGATATTGAGCAGCATCATCGGCATCAGCATCGGCAGCGTAATTTTCCAAAACTGCTCCCAAGGCCTCGCCCCTTCCACCTCCGATGCTTCGTACAAATAGCCGGGTATCGAGTGAAGGCCAGCCATAAACAACAGCACCTGCACGCCGGAGCGCCAAGTCAGATCGAAGATTCTGGCAATGACGTTGTTGAATACTTCGATAAGCTGCGCCCCTAAGCCAAGTTCCTGCAAAATGCCGTTAATGCCCGCTCCCGTGAACAAATAGACGCTTTCCGCCCCGCCCCGCATGCCTTGGGAGAACACGTCCTCCTTCAAAATTTGCATCAGCACGCCCGAAGCGATAATGACCGGAAGGAAGGAGACGGCTCGCATGAAGCCTCTTCCGCGGAATTTGTTTTTGAGCATCACGGCCACGAACAGGCTGTACACGAGAATGAGCGGAACGCCGTACAGCATGTTAACGAATGAATTCGTCGCCTCGCGAATGAACGCCGGATCCTGGAAAAGCGCATAGCGGAAATTATCTAGGCCGATAAAAGTGCCGGCCAGTCCCGTTGGCGTCATCTCCATGTTCTTGAACGAGTAGATAAGGGACGTGAATAAAGGCTTCGCGAAAAACAAGATAAAGCCGAGTATCCATGGCAAAACGAATAAATAGCCGTATAGCTGCTTTTTCTTCGTATAGGGCAATGCCCGTAGTTGTCTGATCATGCTTGCTTTCACCCCCTATCTTAAGAGATAACCAAGAGCCGGAATGCTGTCGGTGCCGACCCTCACGCTATTCTCGTTATAATTGACAACGACGCTCTTGCCGTTCTCGTACGTCGTGCGGAATACGCCGTCTTGAAGCTTCTCGTGATCGGAGATGGATAGTCCCATTACATCGCCAAGCGCTTCGTTCAATTGGTCATATTGTTCTATCATCTCATCGTAGAGAAGCTTGAACTCCGCGCTATATAGCGAGTCGTATTCCGTAGTGGCCAACAACGCCGAATCTCTGACGATTAGCTTGTAAGCCGGATAAGTCCCGGTCTCGATAAGCTTCAGCACATATTTCCGAGGGTTGCTTGAGAGATTGATAGGCTCGCTGTAAGCCGGTATGAGACCGCTTATCGCAATGCTGTAGAACGGAACCGATTCATCCTCGATGTCGAATCCGCTTGAGCTTAGCGGCACATCCGACAAGCGCTCTGCCGTAGGAAAGACGTAGGCGTTGGGTCGGTCGTACATGAAGCCCCCGCCTAGATTACTTTTGCCTTGCGCGAGCCCGGTCTCCCAATCGGCACCGGTCGCATTTTTCGGTTGCCCGTTCCGGCCAAAGTCGGAGTACAGCATCGAACCAATCGTCTGCAGCGAAACATGTTTCAATCCGTTCTTCTCTGCTGCCGAGGTGAACCTATCGATCGCTTCGGTTGCAGCGTTCGGCTTAAGCAAGTACCAGCGCTTCAGCTCCTTGTTCTTCGCGCTGTCGCTTAACCGGTATTCGTACTTAAGCACCGGCGCGCGGCTTATTCCTTTCGCGGCGTCCGAGAACTTGCTGAAGCCGTTGCCGCCTTCGAACAACCGGACCGGATCGACGACCGGATAGAAGGCTACTCCCATCTCCTCCAGCTCCTTCGCCAGTGATTTGAGCCCTTTGTCACCGCCAAGCTTTCCTTCCGCGTCAAGCGTTACCGGCACCTCGTCCTTCGCTCCGCCCGCCGTCCAGCCTTCGAGACGCAAGGAGAGACTGTCCACGCCTCCCGCCAGCAAGCGATCCGCCGCAGCTTTCGCATCCTTGAACGAGGTCAGCACTTCGACCGTGTTGTATGGGATACCGAGGAACGTCGCTTTCTTCTTCACGCCGCCTACAAAATCAACGAGCATTGGAAGCTTGCCTTCACCTTCGCCCTGCTCGGCGACAATCAGCTGCACACCTTGCTCCGACTGCAAGTAGCTGCGATATTTGACCGCCATTCCTGCGTAATTCGCGTCTTCTCCGCCTAGAAAATAGTATTTGACCTCAAAGTCGGTGCCCCCGGTCATCGATTGCGACGCGCGGGTGACCTGCTTCTCGTTCAAAGTCCCTTCCAGCAGCACGTTCGTTTCGAATTCCATCAGGCTTGCGTAGCTGTAGACATTGTTGTAGCTATTGTTCTTGCCGCCTGCTTCAGCCGTAATGCCTGCTTGATAAGCGCCTTTATGAATGACGGCAAGGAAAGCGGCCGCGGCCTTCTTCATGCCGAATACCGGCATTCGGATCGTTTCCTTGTCCTCGGTTTTGCTCGCGAGATCGAGCGCTTGATCCTGCCCGTAGACCCGCTCGCTATAGCTTCGATACATGCTTTTGTTGTTATTGAAGTTAATGAGAGCCCCGCTGCCGTCCGGAACGAATAGATACCCTTCGTCATCCGCACCGGCAGCGCCGAAGAAAGGCAGCAGGCTAATGCCGACGAGCTTGAACTTGCCGGACTGCTTAATTCCCTCCGACAGGATGGTTGCCGACATCGAATCATCGTTTAAGGTATACCGAACAGGAACGGTGAAGCCGGCCTTCGGAAATTCATATACAACCTCGATGCCGCCTTCTACCTTGGTCCATACCGGCGCCGCTTCCTTCACGCTGCCCGTGAAGCTGTTCAGCTGGAACGGCTTATTCTGATCATCTACATAATCGAGCAGCAGCTGCGACGACAGATCCATCTTCTTAGCGCCTTTGGCTGTCTGATCCGATTCCCTGTCCTGCGGATTGCTGGCCCATGATGCCCCCGATGCGTTATCGGTAACGATAATTTCCGCCGTAACCGGATTATAATCAAGCGTCAAATTGCCCTTCGCCGCTGCTCGGACGAATCCGCCGCCGGTCTGTAACGCTGGTGTAACTTCATCTGCCAATATGGTTGGCGCAAAGCCTCCGGCAGCTGACATTACAAGCAGCATCGCCGCCATAACGACTGTCATGATTCGTATTTTCATGCTGCCTCCCCTTCCCGTTCCGCCCGCTGCCTCATAAGCGGAACAGCCATTCGTTATAAATCGTATAGATGAACACGTACACCTGCTGGAACAACGTGTAGAACAGCATGACCAGGAAGACGGCGATCCCCATCGCGGCGAACGTAAGCGCGATCGACTGCAATGTCTTCACGGCTCCGTAATCATGGATAATGAGCAGGCCGATGAACATTAGAATCGCGCTCCAGATCATCGCCACCGTCGTCACATAGCCGAGAAACATCCCCTCTTCTTGCACGAGCGCCTTGCTGAGCAGCGTTGAGAGAATGATGGCCGCCACATAAGGGATCATGGCGTAGGCGCTGACGATGCCGATCTGCCTCGCCTTGCCCTCGCCGTCCATCCACGTCGCTACCGCCCAATTGCCGGCGACCCACAGTCCGTATAAAGCGATTGTTCTAGCCGCCATGATCCACACATTAAGCGCGCTTAGATCAACTCTGTTGAACGTATAACCGGTGCTTTGCCTTTGATAGATGGTCGCCAGGAAAAACACGGCAACGATAACAGCCGAGGCGATAAGTGAGCCTTTTCCTTCCTCCTTGACCGCATAGAAGCTGTCGAAAGGATGGAGCAAGCAGCGAAGCGGATTCAGCTTCTTGCCGCCGGAAGCGGTAAGCATGCTCATTGGATGACCCCCTTTCGTTTCTTGCTTCTCGCCGCCTTGACTCCCTTATAGCCGTAGTAGGCTGCGAACAGGGAGATGAATAGCGTCATAATGATCGGAAGATTGTCGCGCACCGTCTGCATTCGGATTTGCCCGAACGTATCGGAGTAGCCCGAGCGGTCCGTGCCTTGCTTGTAGTAGGAAAGCGCCTCATCGTACTTGCCTTCCTTCTCAAGCGCCTTCGCGATGCCGATATAAGCGATGCTGTTATTGGCGTTGCGCTTGGCTACCTCCCGCCAGACGTCTGCTGCTTCCTCGTATAGACCTTGGTTGTAAATGACCGTTGCCTTGCGAACGAGACTGCCGTACTCGGTCATCGCGAACCTTGTAATGTTGCGTTTCGCCGCGTCCAGAACGAGCACTTCGCCTCTCCAGTAGGACACGGCCGAAGGCTGAAGGAAGGTTCCCTTCTGATTGCCGAGCGAGCCGAATACCGCGACCGGGTTACCTTCCGAATCGTATTCGAAGATGCGTCCCCTCGTCCGGTCAAGGCCCGCGATAAAGCCGTCCGTGTCAGTGGCCAGGTCGAGGAAAGACGTATCCTGCTTCACGCCCTGCTTGAACGAGTATTCCTTATCGCCGAAATCCGAGCCGCCTTGCGCGCTGGCCAGTACGTTATTGCCGAGCGGATTCAGCTTCTTGATCTCTTCTCTCGAGTTTTTGGATATGATCGTCGTCGTGTAGACGAAGTTGTCGATCCCAATATCCAGATTGGAATATTCGATCGGAAGCAGCTTCATCATGGCCGACCTCTGCTCCTTGGACAGGATGTTCTTCCAGAACGTCTCCAGCACGACGGCCGGCGTCACTTCAACCTTATTGCTGCCGTAATAGCCGGTGAATCGGCCATTGCTGTCGAACTGCATCAAGCCGTAGAATTGCCCCTCGGATAGGACGTAAATCCGTCCCGCATTATCGGCGGCCACCTTCGTCGGCTTGAATTGGAAGCCTTCGGGAATGAGCGGATCGTTAGGCTTCTCGATCACGAGATCCACCTTGCCGTCCGCTCCCGCGCGGATAATGCGGCCGCCGTCTTTGTCCGCGATGTACATGACGCCTTCGCTGGATACGAACAGCCCGGTTGGCGCCGACAACGTCAGCTCTTTGCCGTCCCAGTCGAGCTTGTCGATCACCTCGATCAGCTCGAACTTATCGTTTAGCTTCACGATTCGTTTGTTGCCCGTGTCCGCAACATAGATCGCATTGCGACTATCGACGAACAGGTCCTGCGGCTCATTGAACGAGCCTGCCCCTACCTCAATGCCCGAATAGGTGCGTTCCGGCAAGTAGCTGGCCGGCGCCGCCTTCGACTTGTCCCATTCGTTGTACACGTATGACGGATAAGGCGCTTCGGCATGAACCGCCGTCGCCTGCGCCGCGGCGAGCAAGGGAATAAGCAACGCGGCAGCCAGCACCGTTTTTATTTTCATGGCGTAAGCTCGCCCCTTCCTTATTTGATCCCCGCGAAGGTCATCGTCTCGACAACCTTCCGTTGCAGCAGGATGAATACGATAATCGGCGGAATCATGAGAATGACTGCGGCGGCCGCACCGGCACCCATCCTTGCGATCGGGTCTCCGGCCATAATTTGCTCGAGCGCCATGCGGAACACCTTAAGCGATTCCCCGTAGATGAGCTCCTTCGGCGCATAATTCCACAGATTGATGAATTGAAAGATAACGACGGTCATAATCGCCGGCGTCGAGTTCGGCCAGATGATCGTGAAGAACGTTCGGAACTCGCTTGCCCCGTCGATCCGCGCAGCCTCCAGGATTGCGTCGGGCAGCTGCTCGATGAATTGCTTCATGAGGAATAACCCCAGCGATGCCCCGATCCATGGCAGGATGAGCGCAGCGTACGTATTCACGATGTTAAGCTGCGACATCAGCACGAATTGCGGGATGAACGTCACCTGCGGCACGAACATAAGCGCCATGACGATAATCGAGAACAATACATTTCGGCCCGGAAACTTATGTTTGGCCAACGGATAAGCGGCCATTGCCGCAAACAGCACATGAAGCGCCGTTCCGACGACCGATATGATCGCCGTGTTGAAAATATAGCGCGACAGCGGCACCCACATATTCGAAGCCAGCTGGAACAAGTCCGTAAAGTTGTCGAGCGTCGGCCTCATGACGACGAGTCGCGGCGGAAACTGCAGCAGCTCGTCGATCGGTTTAAGCGACGTAATGATTGCGAACAAGAACGGAAAAGCGGAAAATAAACCGAGAACCGCCACGAATCCGAATATCGCGATGTTGCCGGCAAGCGAGCGTCTTGCTTTCATGCCGGATTTTCTTCTGTGTATCTTGAACATGCAAGTCCTCCCGCGATCAGATTCCGACCTTATTCAATAGTTTCGTAACGAGCCGGTTCGTGAACACCATCAAGAAGAACAGCACGACCGCCATCGCGGACGCATACCCCATCTCGTAACGGATGCTGCCATAGTCCATAATGTGGGTCACCATCGTCTCGCCCGCATACTCCGTACTCGGAAAGCCGGCCAATTGAATCGATACGTCTGCGACGCTGAACGAAATGACGATTTGCATGACTGCCCCGAATATGAGCTGGGGAATCATCGACGGAAGCGTGATATACCACAGCTCTTGGAACCGATTTTTAATGCCGTCCATGACGCCCGCTTCGTACAAGCTGCGATCGACCGTCTGCAACCCCGCCACGAAAGCGAGGAAACTGATGCCAAGACTCATCCATAGCTGAACGACGATCAGGATGAGCAAAATATGCTCTTTATCGAGCAGCCATGCGACGGGATCGCTTATGACGCCGAGCCCCATTAACAGACCATTCAAGTAGCCATAAGCGTCCGGGCTGAAAATCAGCTTCCACATCGGGAATACCGACACCCCGATAATGGTCGGGATATAGAACACGGTCGTCGCGATCGAACGCAGCGTCTTGGACAAATCGTTGATCATCCAGGCGACCAGGAAGCTGAGCAGGTAGCTGACCGGTCCGGTGACGAAAGCGAAGAACAGCGTGTTCTTCACCGCGATGATGAAGATGTCGTCGTCGAGAAACAGCCGGACGTAGTTGTACCAGCCGACGAAGCGCGGCGGCTCGATCATGTTGTAGTAAGTAAAGCCGAGCACGATCGACAGAACGACCGGCAAGATGGTGAAGAGCAGAAAAAATATCATGTACGGCGTCATCAATAAGTAACTTTCCTTATGCCTGCCGATCGTCTGCAAGATTGAAGGTTTCATTGCTCCACCCCGAATTCATACCTTTTTCGTTTTATTTCCTCGTTGATATCCTTGTTCCAATAGAACAGGCTTTCTCTTGCGTTACCCTTCTGGAACACAACCTCGCGGAAAGCATTGTCGATATTGCGCGAGGTATAGTAACCCCCTGGAAGCTCGGGAATTTCTTCCACCTGCTTCCATTGCTCCGTTAGACTCGCCTGCTCAGAGCGGCTCCAGTTCGTACCGGGAAAAGCAAGCTGATTCGCCGGCAATCTCCGGCCGAGGATGCCCATTTCATTCTCCAGTTCGTTAGCGAACTCGGTCTGGATCTCGGGCTGGTTGAACCATTTCAGGAATGTCCATGCCGCATCCTTGTCCGCCGCATCCTTCAGAATAATAGCGGCAGTTCCGGTCGCCCCCGTCGAACGGTCTATGGAGCCGTCCTCGCGCTTCGTCCCCGGTATGGGAACCATCTCCCAAGTGCCGGCAATCTCAGGCGCTGCCGCCGCAAGTCTCGTATACAGCTTGTAGGTTGAGATCACGATCGGCATCTCCCCCGTCCGGAAGCGGTTGAAGTCATCTTTGTAGAGCGGATAATCGTATAAATTATAGAAGTCCGTCCATTGCTTGAAGGCGGCAAACGCCTGCGGCTCATTGAACCGCGTGCCGTCCTGCGCTTCGTTATAAATGCCGCTCCCGCCTTGCATCAGCAGCGTCGGGAACAGATTAAGCGAGCCTATGCCTTTGGTCAGAAGCTGGAAAGCATCCAAATTTTCATAAGGCAGGCCGATTTGCATATTGTTGTTTTGCAGAACCGGTGCGATCTTCAACAGCTCTTCCCAGGTCTGCGGCATCGCTATTCCCAGCTCCTCCAAAACGTCCTTTCGGTAGAACAGCATGAAAAACTCCTGATCATCCGGAATAGCGAAGTTTCTGCCCTCATATTGATAAGGCAAGAAAGCGGTGTCCGTATATTCCTTCTGAATGGCGCTGAATCCGTTCATCCCGTCGAGCGGCGTCAATGCCCCGCGTACGGCCAGATTCATCGCATCGCCGCGGCTTGTAAACAAGTTAATATCAGGGCCTTCGCCCGCCATAACGGCTGTTACAAGCGATGTTCCGACGAGGTTCAGATTAACGCTGATTCCGGTTTCCGGTATGAACGATTCGTCGATCAGCCGCTTCAGTACGTAAGCCTGGTCGCGGCCGAGTCCCGTCCACACTTGGATCGATCGGCCGCTGTCTCCGTCTCCTTGCATAGAGTCGTAATTTTGCAGGAAGGAGCCGACAAAGGCACGAATCTCATGGATGCCTTGCGCGACAAGGCCCGCTTCCGCTTTCGGCTTCTGCCGATCCTCCGAGGCAACGTATACGTAATCCATCTCAAGCGGCTGCTTCTTCACCGTAAGCATCCAATCAGCCAGCGCCGTAATGTTCGTTTTGTACGTTTCGAGCCGCTTCGGAATTTGATCGGGACGATCGATGAAGCTGTCCAGCTGCAATGCGAGCAGCCGCAGCGTTCGCGAGCCCGCGTTCTTCTGTCCCGACATCTGGTCAAGCCGGTCTGCTTCCCCCGTCATTCGTGTAGAAAGCGCTCCGAACTGCTCTAGCAATCCTGGAATACTCTTATCGATTTCGTAATCGCGGTACGCATCCGGATTCGTGCCTGTAATCATGACGATTTTGCGATACATTTGATTCAGATCGTAGATGATTTGCTGCACTTCGCCGATTGACGGAGCGACCTCTCCAAGCGTCACCTCGAGCTTCAGCTCATGCTCGCCTTTTTTCAAATAAAACAAATACGGATCGCCCGTCTCGTCACCCAGCTCCTTTACCTTCCACTTCAAGTCATAAGAGAATGGAACGGCGTTCAATTGCCGGAAAGGCACGCTTCCGTCGAGCATCACCTTGCGTGAAACGAAGCTGCCCTTTACTTTGTTCTGATGATAACGGAAGCCGATTTTGTACCAGCCATCCTCCGGCGCTTCGAACTTCCAGCTAATCCATTGGCCGGGCAGATCCCAATTGCTCCCGCCGATTGTATTGATCCGAAGCTCCGAAGGATGGTAAGGCGTCGTCAGAGGCGAGGTGCGGTCCGTCGTCGGATATAGTCCCGATGCCGACTTCGCGTATGCATGCTCCGCTTGAATCGTAATGAAGGCGTCCTCGCCTGCCTTGCCTGCCGTCCCAGCTCCTGCTCCTGCCGCAGAAGCCTGTTCCGCTTTGTAATCGGCATACGAAGGCAGCTCGGCAGCTATCTTCAACTGCACATAATCAACTGCTGCCGACTCCCTCACGTTCTCTAGACGTATCGTATGCTTGCCTTTCGAGAGCGCAAGCTTGAGCGGACCATCACTTGCTTCGCCCGGCTGCGCAACCGTCGTATGAAGCCAAACTCCGCCCTCCAGCTGCTTCGGACGAATCTCGTTGCCGCCGCTTTTCTTGAGAGGTCCAGGTTCGTCGTAGAACAATCGGTTCAGCTCGAGAGGCGTGTAAGCTTCGGATGTGGCTTTGCCGTCAACAATGAGTTGAAACTCGATCGGTTGACCATTGCCCTCAAGCGGGTAATAACCGACCGCCAATTCGTAGTCCGCTTCATCCGCTATGTCAACCGTCCACTCCAGCGTCTGTCCCTCTTTCCACTCGGCAACTTCGTTCCGTCCATTCCACTCGGAGAGGAGAGACGCGTTCGCGGACAGTCCGTCCATCCCGCTGGCTTGCAGCATGATGCCGTCCGCGGGACGCGGGGCATCCGCTAGCTTGTATGAAGCAGCAGACACTGCCGCTTCCTCTTTGTAAGACGCTGCCGCCGTCATTACCAACGTGACGATCAAGAGCGTGCACATCACCGTATAAAACATCCATGATTTCTTCATGAGAAGCCCCCGAATTCGTTTTTTCCTAACTTCGCCCGCTTGCTTTCGCGTGTCGATAGTCTACTGAATTGCTGCTGCATGAACACTATATCAAAATGTTTTCCGCGCGAATTTCACTATTCTTAGGTTTCGACTTTCAATGTTTTTGGGTCATCCGCAGACTTAGCGCAAACGGCGGTCGCCAACGTTTATCATTGGCTGTCACTGACTTTTGAATGGAATCCATCCATCCAAACCCGCCTAAGTGCAGAAAGGATGGATAGATTTTCTGACAAACGCAAAAAAAGCCCTGCCGCTCCAAAAACCGGACGCTTAACACCGGTAATGAAAGGCAAGGCTTTTTTGAGGGATTGACAACATTATCCTCTTGATACAAAATAATCTGAACTCAACTCATAGGAAGGTGCGTACTCAAAAATGTTTATTTTGCAATTATTGCGCATAATCGGTTATTTGGGAGCATTTCTATTCGGCGCTGCGTCCATCGGGTTATTGGACGACAACAACATTGCGGCTCTCGTTGTCGGCTTGCTTATCACGCTCGTATTCGCAGCGGTTATTTTTGTAACATCCAAAAAAATCAAAGGCATGAAAAAAGCGAGACTGGCAGAAATCGAGCGCAAAAAACCGAAGCCGTTCTGGCTTATCGTCATTATGAAGGATGAGAATGACGACATCGACGATGATCTGCTGGATTCGTTTTACGAATACGACAATGTCCGCGATTATTTCATGCTCACAATCGATGAGGCGCGAGAAGACGTATGGAGCTTTAACGTTGCTGCCTACCCCACTTACATTCTTGCAAATATCGACCCGACAGACCCGATCGGCGAGAATACCGCCGACATGCTGAACGCTCCGCTAATCAAAACAACCGATCCTTCGGCCATTCTCCGTTTCCTTGAACAAGAACGTAGGAGACATGATGAATGGCTCCGATTAAACCCGTAATTGTCTCTTGCTATTTCCCTTTGGAATGCCGCTCGCGGTATTCCTTCGGGCTCATTCCGTGAAACTTTTTGAACGACGTGCTGAAGTAGCTCGAACTCGATATACCGACAAGCATCGCGATATCAGTTAACTTCAAATCGCTGTCCAACAGCAGCGCTCCCGCCTTTTTCATACGCAGGCACGTCAAATATTCGCTGAAGTTAACGCCAACATGCTGCTTGAACAGGCCTGACAAATACGTTTCGTTCATATGGAACATGCCCGACAGCATTGTCAGCGTCAGCTCGTAGGCGAAGTTGTCGTCCACATACTTCCGAACGGATTCCACAACCGCCTGGCCGCCGCTGCTCCTCGACTTCATCGCTTCTTCCATGACAAGGCGCGCCAATTCCTCCAGCCTTCCCATAATGTCCTCGCGCGAATGAAAGTCGCCGATCGTCGTTTGGCAATCCCATAGTCTCTTCTGCAGCGCTGTTTCTCCAACCTCGACCTTCTTGGCAATGGAATGAAACAAGAGCAATATGCGGGACGCCATGAACGTGAACGAAAACATCGGCAGGTCGGCATGCCTCGGTATAATCTTCTCCATTAAAGCGGTATAAGTCTTATAGTCCCCGTTCTCTACCGCAACGGCAAGCTGTCTTTCCAGTTCCGGTGAAAAAGATGCGATCAACTGCCGAATTTGGCGCTCTCCCGCTGTATTCGTCCCGTGGATCGTGCTTTGGCTCCAGGAGAGCATGCTCGAGGAATAGCCGTTTTTGTATTCGCCAAAGCCGCGTACCGCTTCCCCGATGCCGATCACGCAATCCAGCCTTAAGTAATGCTTCAGGTGATGTCGCAGCTGCTTCATGAATCGTTCGGCCAATTCTCCCGCAGCGCCAGCTTCCGCTGCCAGCACGAGAAAATGAATCATCGTCGGACGGCTTGCGTCATAAAACGGATAGATCTCGTCGTATGCGCTTGCCGTCTCTCTGCATAGCATCTGGTAAGCGAGGTGCATCAGATCGGGATGCTCGCGATCCTCTCCCCATCTGCCTTCAGGCACTCTCATCTCCGCCGTGACGAACCGAACATAGCGACGCTCGTCGGCCAGCGAAGACATATGAAGCTGCTCCAGTCTTTCTCTAATCATCGACTGACCGAGGAACTGCTCCTTTACGAGCCTGAGCAGCAGCTGCTCCTGCAGCTCTTGGAGCTGCTGTTCGCGCTGCATTCGGTCGGCATAACGCAGCCTCTCGCCCGCTCGCTCCGTCTCGATCTCCGCTGCGAGCTTCGCTAGCAGCTCAGAGAGCTCCCTGCGCCCGACCGGCTTGAGTAAATAATCTTTGACTCCAGCTTGGATGGCTGCCTGCATATAGACGTAATCGGAATAACCCGACAATACGACGATTTTGAGCGACGGGTACAACCGCTTGCACGCATCGATAAGCGCAATACCGTCCATCTGCGGCATGCGAATATCGGTTAGAAGCACATCCGGCAGCGGCCTGTTCATCAGTAGCGCAAGCGCCTCTTCACCGTTGGAAGCTTCTGCATCAATTCGAAAACCTGCCGCCTGCCAATCAATCTTAGCTTTAATACTGCCTCGCACGCCAGCCTCATCGTCAACGATCATAATACGGTTCACGTCTGAATCACCCTCTTACCGCCGGCAGGCTGAGCCGAATGTCGGTTCCCTTGCCGCGTTCCGATTGTATCGTTGCCTCTAGCTGCTCTCCGTAATAGAGACGGCAGCGAGACAACACGTTGCGGAGACCGATACTGTCCCCTCCGCTGTTCAATATATCAACGCCATCCGTCTGGTGAAGCTCCGCCATCAGATGCCGGATCAGCTCGGCTTCCATTCCGATCCCGTTATCCGATACACGCAGCACAAGCCGCGATTCCTCCATTTTGACCGAAATCGCAATTCTCGCAACGCCGCCCTTCTCCAAGCTGTACTTAACGGCATTCTCTACAATTGGCTGCAAAATAAATTTGGCAATCATAAGCTGACCCGAAACGAGATCCTCTTCGATCTCGACCTGAAGACGCTCCTCGTACCTTAGCTGTAAAATAAACAAATAATCGCGAATGTAACTCATTTCCTCTTTAACCTTTACCAAATCGCTGTTTAAATTCAACGAATAACGCATCATCTGGCCAAGAGCCTCGGTTGCATCCATGACGACGTCATTGCGTTTCATAGCCGCCAGCCCTCCGATGATTTCTAGCGTATTATTAAAGAAATGCGGATTGATTTGCAGCAGCAGCGCCTTATACTCTGCGTTTTTGCGGCGCAGATTCGTCTCGAACTCCGTCTCGATCAAATAACGAAGCCGGTTCGTCATGCTTTCGAATATGCGCGTTACATAGCCGACCTCGCTGTGGCCGGTCCGGACAGACGGCATCATCGTCAGCGCTTGCGCAAACTCGCCGCGCTCTACATGCTTCATGGCTCTAGCCATTCTTGTCAAAGGCCTTGTAATACCCGATGACAGCCAATAGGCGACCAATATGATGAGCAGCAGCAGAATAAGGCTGACGAGCAGCATCGTTCGGCGGATTTGCTCGATTTTTACGAATAGCTCGCTCTCGGGAACCTCGCCAATGACGTACCAATTTTGCGCTTCGAAATAACGATAGAACAGCAAATGTGTTTCTCCGCTGCTCGTAATCGAGAAAAATCCATTATCTTTGCTTTGTGCGGGCGACAGAACGCGTTGAATACGCGCGAGTCCTTCCTTTAGGATGGATTCCCGGTCTGATGGGAGTTGTTGATCTAAGATAACGCTTCCGTCAGCGGCCAGCAAATAGGCGCGTCCCGACTTTCCGAATTGGATTTTATCAATCGCGTCCCTCAATACGGAGGTCGGATAATTGACTTTGACAAAGCCTGATTTCGTGAACGATTGCAATTGGACGAGCGGAAGCAAATAACTGTTCACCAGCCGTGACGTCATGATCACATCCGCCTGATCGGGATCGGAGTGGGCCTTTGTCCAGCGTACATCCGATTCCCCGAACCGCTTGTACCACTCCTGCTCCAAGTAAGTCCGGTCCTGTGCCCATATTCCGCCGCCATAATCGGAGAAAACGCCAATCGAGATGCCGCTGGAATTGTTGATGGAATAAGAAGCTACGAATTCGACGAGCTTTTGCTTCGCGATCATCCTCTCTTCAATCGTGCTATCCTGACTCATCTGCGCCGTTATCCACTCCTGCGTCACGCGGTTGCTCATGACCTGATTGCCGATTTCCTCGATCTGCGTCATCGACGTATGGACATGCGAGCTGAACTGCTCAATGGTTTGCCCCGTTGATGTTTCAATCGAAGCACGGATGAGTTTTGCCGACTCTTCGGTGAGCAGGAAGACAAGTAGGGTGAACGGCACGATCAGCAGCAGCGAGAACGCCGCCATAAGTCGTGATCGCAATGAGAAAAACATAAGCAGCGCCCCACCTTTCGAATTGAATCTGAGTTATTGCATTAGAGACTCGGAGTCTGTATACGCTTTGTCGATCATATCGATCGCGTCTTGAACGGCCTCATCCAAATCCCGTTTCTCCAGCGTCACTTCCTCGAACATGTTTTTGACAGCCTCCGACACTTGCGGGAACACCGGCGTTATCGGCCGCGGACGGCCATATTTCTGATTCTGGGTTACGAAAATATTTTTCGGATATTCGTTCAGCTCGCTGAACTCCTTGGCGACCGAGTATCTCGCTGGTATGTCATGCGTTATGCCACTGTAAATTTTAAGCCCTTCGTAGCT
This sequence comes from Paenibacillus sp. 2TAB19, assembly GCF_052115185.1. Taxonomy (NCBI): domain Bacteria; kingdom Bacillati; phylum Bacillota; class Bacilli; order Caryophanales; family Paenibacillaceae; genus Paenibacillus; species Paenibacillus sp. 2TAB19. The sequence continues at coordinate 38,971 of NZ_JBFRGE010000060.1, forward strand.
GGTCATCCAGTTAATGAACAGCCACGCCTCATCGGGATACTTCGTTTTGGAGGATATGCCAAGCGCCCAGCTTCCGTTCGCTACCGCTTGCCGCGTGCCTTTCGGAAGCGGCGCAACGTCGAAGTCTTCGCCCAGCTTGAAGTCGGGATACTTCTCGGCCATATAGGTAAGCGACCATGTGCCGTCAATCGTAATGCCGAGCTTGTGGTTAGGGAATGCATCGACAGGATATTCGAAAGCGGCCACCTTGGAAACCGTGAACAGGTCGCGGTAGAAGGCAATCGCTTTCTTCGTTGCCTGCGAATCCAAGTACCCTTTCGAGCTCGTCCCCTCCGGGTTCATAACCTCGCCACCGAATTGCCAAATGATCGGATACTTGAAATAGGCGGTAGCTCCCGCGTTTTGGAAACCTTGCGCAGGGTCGATGCCATAGATGCCCCTAGACGGATCATTAATTCGGATGGCAGCGTCCAGCACCTGCTCCCACGTCCATGCCTCATCCGGATCACGTGAAGGCAGCGGCAAACCCGCTTCTTCGAACATTTTTTTATTATAAAACATCGCAATCGACGACTCCGTCATCGGTGCCAAATAAATATCATCTTTATACTTGTACCCTTCGATCGTCGTTTGCGGAATATCATCCAAATGTCCGTCCTTCTTAAAAGACTCCGTTAACGGCAATAAAGCTCCTGCCTCTGCGTATGACGCCAAATTAGGCGCGTCGATCGCCATCACATCGGGCGGCTTACCCGCCGCGACCGACGTACGAAGCTTCGTATCGTAATCGCTGTACGGGAATGGTGTCATCTGAATGCGAATCGTCGGATGCTGATCCATAAATGCTGCGATGAGCTTCTCGTAAGCCATGTTTTCGGCGCTGTTACCCGAGTTACGCCAAAAAGTAAGCGTCACCATTTCTTGGTAAGGAATCGAATCGTTTGCGTTCTCGGGTCCGATATTCGCTTTCCCGTTATTGTTTGCAGCACAACCTGCAGCAACCAATACCACAACAACGAAGAAGACAACAAATTGCGTTAGCCGCATGCCTCCTTGCATCCCGCTATCCCCTTCCATGAATCTTGGATTCTATTTCTAATCCTTATAGGATAAACGACGTATCCAAAAATATCTTTTTATTTTTTCTGATCTTTCTTTTAAATATTCTCTGATCCAGCAGGCGGCCTTAAATAAACAACGGCAGCCCTGGACAAGATAATCATGTCCCAGACTGCCGTTTTTCTTAATTATAAGCTAGTTCTTTCTCGCTTAGTCCAAGCGCTTTTGCGGTAGAAGTATGAACCTCTTTCAGAAGCTCCGGATTTTTCAACAGCGACTGGCCGTAAGAAGGAATCATTTCCTTAATCTTAGGTTCCCATTCTTTCTTATGCTGCGGGAAACATTTGTTAATGACCTCGAGCATGACATGTACAGCGGTCGAAGCACCTGGCGAAGCGCCAAGCAAAGCAGCAACCGAACCATCACCGGCAGTAATAACCTCGGTACCGAATTGAAGCGTGCCTTTGCCGCCAGCTTCCGTATCCTTAATCACTTGAACACGCTGACCGGCTACGACCAAATCCCAATCCTCGATTCTCGCGTTAGGGATAAACTCGCGCAGCTCTTCCATGCGCTTTTCTTTCGACAACATCACTTGCTCGATCAAGTATTTGGTCAACGACATGTTCTTGGCGCCTGCCGCGAGCATGGTGACGAGATTATCCGGTTTGACGGAAGTCACTAGGTCGAACATTGAACCCGTCTTCAGGAACTTAGGCGAGAAGCCGGCAAACGGTCCGAACAGCAACGACTTTTTGTTGTCGATAAACCGGGTGTCCAAATGCGGGACGGACATTGGAGGAGCTCCTACCTTCGCTTTGCCATAAACCTTCGCATGATGCTGTGCAACAACCTCTGGATTTTTGCACACCATGAATATACCGCTGACTGGGAAACCGCCAATATGTTTTCCTTCAGGGATGCCGGATTTTTGCAGCAAATGCAGGCTGCCTCCACCGCCTCCGATGAAGACGAACTTAGCAGCATGGTTCTCAACGTTGCCCTTGCTGTTGCGAACTTTCAGTTTCCACGAGCCGTCAGAGGCACGCTTCATATTAGAGACGCTATGATTGTATTTAATCTCAACGTTTTTGCTTTTCAAGTGATTGAACAACATGCGCGTCAAAGCGCCAAAATTGACATCCGTACCCGTGTCGATTTTGGTCGCCGCTATAGGTTCATTCGATGAACGATCTTTTATAATAAGCGGGATCCATTCCATCAATTTCTTAGGGTCATCGGAAAACTCCATACCCTTAAACAGAGGATTTTTGGTCATCGCTTCATAACGTTTTTTAAGAAAAGCAACATTCTTCTCACCCAGCACCATACTCATATGAGGCAAAGGCATAATGAAGTCCTGCGGATTGCCGATCAGATTGCTGTTGACGAGATAAGACCAGAACTGCATGGAAAGCTGAAACTGCTCATTAATGTTGATAGCCTTGCTAATATCTACAGAACCGTCCTGCTTCTCAGACGTGTAGTTAAGCTCGCACAGCGCCGCGTGCCCCGTACCTGCATTATTCCATTCGTTGGAACTTTCCTCACCCGCGCTCTCGAGCTTCTCGAACACTTTAATATTCCATTCCGGTACTAGTTCTTTCAGAAGTGTCCCTAAAGTCGCACTCATGATTCCGGCGCCAATTAAGATGACGTCTGTTTTCGTTTCTCCGTTGCTCATTTTTACCATCCTTATATCCTAAAATTTACAGAAAGGATGTAGCGAACCTGCTTAAGCGCAGCACAATAAGCGAGCAAGCCAGGACGCGACCTAGTCACACATCTTTTCTGAATCTACAATTATTAATCTATTATAGTGTATCACTAATAGTCATAGATTTAAATAATCGTACATTTCCATGAACCTTTTTTTCGGCTATTTTGCCTAGCCAATTTAAGGATGCCATCCTTTATTATCCTATGCGGCTCGTGAGCTCAATGTTTCCTTGCTAACGAATCCATAAGCCAACCCGCGATATGGTCAATCTTGTTCTTATTTCCATCCGTATTGTTCAACACAAGGTCGCAATGGGACAATGCGCTGATTTCCTTCTCGAATGAACCGAGACGCTCGTTAACCTCCCTGGCGCTATGACCGCGAGCTTCAAGTCGGCGCGCACATTCATGGCGTTCCGCTTTCACACCTATTAGAAGCACCTTGTCGCTGTATAGCTGTTTGATTCTTTTTGCGCCGGCTTCATCCAAAATAACCGATCTGCGTTCCGAATTCCGGATGATTTCTTCAATTAACTGCGTCGGTGTACCATATAGGTTTTCATGGTACTTAGTCATTTCGATCATTTGACCTTGCTCGTAAAGGTTTTGCATTTCTGCTTCTGTTTTGAAAAAGTAATCGACTCCGTCCACCTCGCCGGCGCGTGGCGAGCGAGATGTCCAGGTTACAATGCGCTGAAGTCCCAGCATGGACTGAATGGTGCTTTTGCCAGAAGCGCTTGGCCCCTGAAGAACTACTAATGATAGATTCATAATGTTTGAACAACCTTTTCATATGAGATTCCAAAATATCGATACTTAATAATAACCTGTTGTATCTCTTCGTCATGATTAATTGTAATACCATAAATCTTATCCCGATCTGAAGCCGTTCCATTATTGACTTTGTTTAATTGCGATTGTGGATCCGAATTTTCACAACTATAGGCTTATTATTGCTGTTAACAAGTACTTCTTCAATATTAATCTTTGCAAGACGACTCTTATTCCCGACTCCAACTATTAAAATGTGCTATTCCATGGATGATCCAATAGTTTCAGCTACTAATTAGATATGATATCAATTTATATGATTTTTCACACAAGACCAGTTAAACAAGATGTACATTGTCACAACTTATACG
>NZ_JBFRGE010000061.1:0-42230 GCF_052115185.1 Paenibacillus sp. 2TAB19
TTATTATCGTACTGCAATTAGTACGAAAGTTTTTGTTTTATCGGAATTCAAAGCTTATCTCGCTATTTAAGATTACGCTTATGTCTCATCTTGTTGCCTTTACGCCATTTACTACGATGAATTTGCTTCCGCTTTTTGTCGGTGGAGGTCAAATACTGCCTGCAGCTTTCACAGCGCTCTTTCTGTTTGTCCTTCCAATTGTGTATTTTTATTTGTTGACCTCCAATCAACTATTCGATATCGACTTTATCCTAACAAGGTTTAAATATTATACGTTGCTTGCGATTGTGCCCTCGATGGCCATTGCTGCCGCATTGTTGTTTATCGTGAGCAATACTAGCTACCATTCAACATGGAGCAGCGGATTGGTTATGTTTGTCGTTATCTATACCGGTATGACGTTGTTCTTGTACATGAAGGAACAAATTGACCATCGTTATCGTCCCAAGCTGTTCAAAGCGATGTACAGTTATCAAGACAGTCTTGATCGCTTCTCCCGCAAAATAGCTCGTGTAATGAAGCAAGCCGACTTAGAAGAAATCTTGAAGCAGGAGATCAATGAGCTTCTGCCGGTAAGCGGCATTCATTTCCTGCTCGTCGATTACTCGGAAAACGCTGTATATCCAATAGGCGAGACGCCTGAGGAGCTTATTACGGGAGAGTTTCTGCTAGGAGCTTCATACTCCATGCAGGTTGGCGAGTTAATAGATCTTCCTTACGGACTGGGATTAGTTATCGGACGTCAGAGAACCCGCTATCATATTTTGTGGATCGGCATGAAGACGAATCATACGAGATTCAACTCGGATGAGCTGCGTTGGTTGAAGACAATGTCCAACTACGCAAGCATTGTTTTCGAAAATCTGTATTTAATTGAAGGCTTGATCGAGGATTTGGAATCGGAACTTAAGAAGGAGCATAACACTTCTCCTTGGGTACTGCGCCTCTTATTCTGTCTGTCCGAAAACGAGCGTCGGAAGCTGGCCGCCGATCTGCATGACTCCGCGCTGCAGGATCAGCTTCTATGGTATCGCAAGCTGGAAGCGATTATGATGGATCATCCAATGACGGATACGCTCGAGACGGAGCTGCAGGATATTAAGGAAGGCTTGCTCGACGTTATTCATCAAATTCGGGAAACGTGCAATGAGCTTCGTCCTCCTCTTCTGAAGGAAATGGGGGTTATTGAGGCGGTTGAATCCATTATTGAGCTTACGCAGATGCGCGTAAACTTCGCGGTTGATTTCCGAGCGAAGCCATTCGACCGTCCGCTTAATGAAGAGCAGATTACTGCTATTTACAGAATCGTACAAGAGCTACTACGGAATGCKGGCAAGCACTCCAATGCTAAGCTCATCCGGCTTGAGCTGGAAATGAAGCATGACATGATTTATTTCAGATATAAAGATGATGGAATTGGAATGGATGTCAATCAGATGATTGCGACATTCGAGCATATGGGGCTATCCGGCATTAAAGAGAGAGTGACAAGCCTTGAAGGCGACATCACCTTCCATTCGCAGCGGGGAAGAGGCCTCGAAGTAATTATTTTGATACCGGAGAAAATGACCTCTGGGCTGTCGGAAATGGGGATTTCGCGTGATTCGTATCTTATTAGTTGACGACCATCCTTCTGTAGGCGAAGGGACAAAAACGATGATTGAGCAAGACCCCGACATGGAAGTCACGGTCGTTCTCTCAGCGATAGAAGCGCTTGATATGATTCAAACGAAAAGCTTCGACTTGATCTTGTGCGACTTGAACATGCCGGGAATAAGCGGGCTGGAATTAACGAAGCGGTTAATACAGCAGGATGCTGAACGGAAAGTCATTATTTATACCGGTTATGAGATCGGCACGCACTTTAACTTGTTAATCGAGTCAGGAGTATCTGGGTTTATCTCGAAGACGATATCGAGGGAGCAATTACATAATGCGATTCGTTGTGCGATGCGGGGCGACGCGGTCATTCCAATCTCGCTTCTGAAGCAGCTGCGAAGGAACGAGATTAAGCTTGAACGTCCGGAGCTGTCGATCGAGGATGTATCGATTAATGAGAAGGAGCAAACGATCCTGCATGAGGTTGCGACGGGCGTCAGCAATAAGGAGCTTGCCGCAATGCTGCACGTGAGCCAGCGCAACGTTGAATATCAGCTTTCTAAAATATTCGAGAAGCTAAGCGTTCGCTCACGTTCAGAAGCGATCAAAGAGGCGCAACGCTTAGGCTTAATAAGCTTGGAGCAGTATTAAGAAGAAGCCGGTTAGACATGAGTTATTCATGTCCAGCCGGCTTCTTGCCATTCATGCGATTAACGAGGCTAATCATATATAACATCGTTTGCTCAGATAATGGATGACTGAATTGCTGCATGAAACGATTCCTCCGTTTCGTAGCTACATATATTTCTCCCATTCCTCATATGCGCTTGCTAGAGCGGTCTTGTGCTTCTCGATCACGGCTTGTATCTCCTGAATGCGAACATAATCGTTAAAAATTGCCGGATCAGCCAGCTTCTCTTCCCATTCAGCGATCTGCTGCTCCTCGGAAGCAATATCTTGCTCAAGCTGTTCAAGCTTCCGCTGGCGGCTCCGCTCTTCTCGCTTCGCTTGCTTGTCTGCCTCATACGAGGTAGCGGGAGCATTGTCAATTGTTGCCGATTTKGAGGCGTTTGTGGCTTGCTTCGCTAACGCTTCAAGGCGCGCTTCCTCGATCTCGGCTTTTTTCTCTATCATATCGTCATAATTTCCTAGGAAATGATCAGTACCGTTCGGATTTAATTCGACAATTCGCTCGGCCATCTTATTTAGGAAGTAACGGTCATGGGAGATGAATAGCAGCGTGCCTTCGTAATCCATAAGCGCTGCTTCAAGCACCTCTTTACTGAACAAGTCCAAATGGTTGGTAGGCTCATCGAGAATAAGCACATTCGCTTGCGCGAGCATAAGCTTGGCTAGCGAAACTCGTGCCTTCTCCCCGCCGCTTAGTGACGAGACCCGCTTCAATACATCTTCACCGCTGAACAGGAAGTTGCCTAGTACTGTGCGAATACGAGCTTCTTCCATGTGAGAATAGGCGCTCCACACTTCTTCCAAGACGGTGTTGCTTCCGTTCAGACGTGTATGCTCTTGATCGTAATAGCCGATCTTCACGTTAGTCCCCCATCGCACGGTACCGCTGGAAGGCTCGTTCTGTCCGACAAGAACTTTAAGCAATGTTGATTTGCCGATCCCGTTCGGTCCAATCAAGGCAACCGTTTCGCTGCGGGAGAGCTGGAAGGAGACGTTATTGAATAGCGGCTTCGGTTGTCCAGGAAATGCAACGGACAAGCTGCTGACGTCAAGTACGTCCTTGCCGGTCATTCGCTCAATCTCGAAGCTGAAGTGGGCTTTCTTCAAGTCGCCCATCGGCTTGTCGAGGCGATCCATCTTTTCCAGAGCCTTGCGTCTGCTCTGCGCTCGCTTTGTCGTAGAAGCTCGTACGATATTTTTTTGTATGAATTGCTCCAACTTGGAAATCTCGTCCTGCTGCTTCTCAAATTGCTTCATATTACTCTCATAATCGGCAGCCTTCAGCTCCATGTAGCGGCTGTAATTGCCTGTATAGCGCTTAGAGACATGCCGCTCGATCTCAATGATGGTCTGGGCGAGCGCATCAAGGAAATAGCGGTCATGGGAGACAACGACGATTGCGCCCGAGTATCCGCGCAGGTAACCCTCAAGCCATGTCAACGTTTCGATGTCCAAGTAGTTAGTTGGTTCATCGAGCATAAGCAGATCAGGCGCTTGCAGTAGAATTCGGGCAAGCGCGAGCCGCGTCTTCTGTCCGCCGCTTAATGTAGCGATTCGCGTATCAGGCGGGAACTGTCCGAAGCCCATCCCGTGCAGTACGCTGTTAATGCGCGTGTTGATCTCGAATCCGCCTTGCTCGCGGAACCAGTCCGAACGCTTCGCATATCTCTCAAGCGTGTCAGCATATCGCTTCTCATCGTCATGCAAGGCAGGATCGGCAATCTTCACTTCGAGATCGCGCAGCTCCTGCTCAGCCTCCAGCAGATGAGCGAAGACAGCCCTCATTTCGGCTTCGATTGTACGATCCGTGTTAAGGCCGCTATTTTGAGCTAAGTAACCGATTCTGGTTTCTTTCGCTTTATGAATATCGCCGGAATCGGCAGTGATCTCGCCGGCAATAATTTTTAACAATGTCGACTTGCCTGCACCGTTGACGCCGACGAGTCCGATACGTTCGCGCTCCAGCACTTGCATTGAAATATTGGATAGTACGACGTCAACGCCGTAGCTCTTCGTTATATTGGATACTTGCAGCAGCATCTTGAAACCTCCAGCCAATAATTGCATCAGAATTTGTTGCTTGCCATCCTCTCTAGTTTACCATAAATGGGCGCTTCCATTGGCGAAAGTTGTATAAGAGTGGTAAACTAAAATAAATGGAAGCATATGACGGGACATAGAGTAGGTGGTCTGCCCTTATGGAGGATAAGGAACGGAATGGGAAGCAGGCTATCCGCTCGGAAATGACGCGAATACGGAATGGACTAGCCGAGGAAGAGCGGAGAGCTTGGTCGCTCGCGGCTAGCGGACACGCAGCAGCGTATTTGGAAGCGCGCTCGGTGGAAGCTTTTATGGCGTATGTATCCTTCCGCAGCGAATTGGATCTTTCATCTCTTATCGAGTGGGGCTGGGAGAAGGAGCTGGAAGTGATCGTTCCCAAGTGTAATACTGCCGATCGCACCATGACRCTCTATCGACTCAAGAACTGGAATCAATTGAAGCCTGGCGAATATGGCATTATGGAACCGGACCCGCTTGCAGCCGAGGAGCTTAATCCTAAGCGGATGCCTCAGGTCGTCTTTGTACCAGGTATTGCTTTCGATTTGAACGGTGGCAGAATGGGTTACGGAGGCGGCTATTATGATCGGTTCGCTGCGAAGCTACATGATGCTGGAGGAGCGGCTAATCGTGTTCAGTGGATAGGAGCCTCGTTCGAAGCTCAATTGGTAGAGGAATTGATGCTTGAGCCGCATGATATTCGTATGAATGGAATATTGACGCAGCGTCAGCTATATTTGACAATATAGGAAGCAGAAGAGTATGGATAGAAGGAGCGAATAGTGGTGGAGCTGACTCACTTTAACGAACAAGGCCGCGCGCGCATGGTGGATATATCGGATAAGGAAGTTACGGCTCGCTCGGCAACAGCAAGTACGCTGGTGAAGATGAATCCGGACACGTTATCGCGCATCAAGGCAGGAACAATAGGCAAAGGCGATGTCCTTGCTGTTGCTCAAGTGGCAGCGGTTATGGCTGCTAAGAAAACATCAGACTGGATACCGATGTGTCATCCGCTTCCGCTAACAGGCGTGAATATTGTATTCACTGATAATGGAACGGATGAGCTTTATATAGAAGGAACAGTTAAGACGACAGGTAAGACAGGCGTTGAGATGGAGGCACTAACTGCAGTATCTGCGGCTGCGCTGACCGTATACGATATGTGCAAAGCACTGCAGAAGGATATGATAATCGGGCCGACACAGCTCGTTGCGAAGAGCGGCGGCAAGAGCGGCGATTACCGAATATCAACAAACCTGTAATCGGACTTGGGATGGGAGGAATGGCAAATGCGTTGGAAGGTAGCCATACTGACGGCAAGCGACAAAGGCTCGCGCGGGGAACGCGAGGATACGAGCGCACAAGTGATTCGCGAACTTATCGAAGAAGAGCTTGGCGGGGAAATCGTCGATTATCGAATCGTTCCAGATGAGCAGGATGAAATTATGGCGGCTATTATCGAAATGACGGAATATTTCCATGCGGATCTCGTGCTTACGACAGGCGGTACTGGGCTTGCCGCAAGAGATATTACGCCGGAGGCGACGATGAAGGTGATCGATCGTATCGTGCCAGGACTTGCAGAAGCTATGCGCATGGGCGCTTTGCAGAAGACGAGACGAGCGATGCTCTCGCGAGGCGTTTGCGGCATTCGCGGCAACTCCTTAATCGTTAACTTGCCTGGAAGTCCGAAGGGTGTACATGAGAGTTTGATGGCGATTATGGATCAATTGCCGCATGCATTGGACATTTTGTCGGGAAGACTTGGTGATCATAGAGCATGAGCAATACGAACGATAACTCGGAAATAACGACTTCATCTACATCATTGGTTCAATCGACGAGGCTGAGGGAAGTGTCGGTGTACGATGCGATCGGCTTACGACTTGCGCATGATCTAACGCAGATTATCCCTGGCCAGTTCAAGGGAAGGTTATTCAAGAAAGGCCATCTGGTGACGGAGGCTGATATTCCTAAGCTGCTCGACATTGGCAAAGAGCATATTTACATCATGGAGCTTGGCGATAATGATCTCCATGAGGATGATGCTGCCATACGGATGGCCAAAGCGCTTTACGGTGAGGGATTAGTACTTAATGAGCCGCATGAGGGCAAGGTCAGCATGAAGGCGAGCGCTCAGGGACTTGTTCATATTGATCGTTCAATTGTGGATGCTATTAATCGTCTTGGCGAAATCGCGCTGGCTACGGTGAAGACGAATACGGTTGCTGAGCCTGGCAGGCAGTTAGCGGCAACGAGAGCGATTCCACTGTATGTTCCGAAAGAGAAGGTTGAGGAAGTCGAACGATTGGCTGAAGAATATCGGGCAACACATGATGGCGCCGCGCCCATCCGTGTGCGTCCGCTTCGTTCATTAAAGGCGGGATTGCTTACGACGGGCGGAGAAGTGTTCAGTGGACGAATCGAGGACAAATTCGGTCCAGCCGTTAAGAGMAAGCTGGAGGCACTCGGATCAGAAGTTGCAGAACAGCGCTTCGCTCCTGATGATCGACAAATAATTGTCAAGGAAATACACTACTTGCTGGGCAAGCGGTATGATATGATACTAGTAACAGGCGGAATGTCGGTTGATCCAGATGATCGAACGCCAGGCGCGATTAAGGAAGCCGGTGCTCACATTGTCAGCTACGGAACGCCGATGCTGCCAGGCTCTATGCTGTTGATCGGCTATTTGGACGGCGTGCCGATTATGGGACTGCCAGGCTGCGTTATGCATGATCCTTATACATCATTCGATGTACTGCTGCCTCGTATTCTCGCTGGAGATACGATTGTGCAGGACGACATTGTAGATATGGGGTACGGAGGGCTATACGGCTGTTAAAGCGAACCTCGCATTGTCTTTCCATATTGAGCTAGGTAATAATTGTGAGATCGCAACTGCTAATTACGTTATTGTATAGGAGGTTTTGGAATGTCAGGCATAGGTGCAACAGGTATTATATTGCTCGTTCTTGTCGCATTGCTGCTGTTCGGTCCTAACAAGCTGCCAGAGCTTGGACGGGCATTCGGACGGACGCTGCGCGAGTTCAAGGCAGGAGCAAAGGACATCATGGAAGACGATGATCGCAAGGACAAGGATACGAATCGTGTTGAAGTGAATCRGGTAGACAATTTGGAGAAGAACAATAAGCGGCTTCCGGACTGACCGGGCCCGCTTTTTTGTTGAAATATGGACTTAGATAAGCATGATCTAGGCAGTTCTTGCGGAATGGAGGATAAAGCAGATGGGATCGGATCAAAACAGCTCGTCGGAGCAAAAGTCGCGCAAGCAGCTTATTCGTGAAGAAGGGCTCATGCCGCTGCTTGGACATCTCGGCGAACTGCGCAAACGTATCGTTTACATACTGATTGCCCTTACGTTAGGACTTGTTGTAGGACTGCTGCTGGCTCAACGGGTCTATAACTTCCTAATGAGTCAAAAGCCTGCGAATACGATATCGCTTCATACGTTCTCGTTATGGGACGGTATCGGCATGTACATGAAGTTTGCTTTCGTCATAGCGTTAATCATTGCGTTGCCGATCATTGCTTACCAGCTATGGGCGTTCGTAAAACCTGCGCTGCATGAGCATGAGCAGAGATCGACTTTAAAATATGTGCCGTTCGCGCTCATTATGTTTTTGATCGGACTCGCCTTTTCGTATTTTGTTGTGTTTCCGCTAGCTTTCAACTTTACAAGAAGCGTATCGGAGCATTTGAACCTGGAAGAAACGTATGGCATTGCTCAATACTTTACGTTTATGTTCAATATTCTAATACCGATATCGTTACTGTTCGAGCTGCCGCTCGTTATTATGTTCCTTACAGCGATTAGGCTGCTTAATCCGAAGCGGCTGCGCAAGATGCGCCGCGTCGCTTACTTTATTATGATCTTCATTGGCGTAACGGTGACGCCGCCGGATTTCATTTCGGACATATTGGTCGCCATACCGTTAATATTGCTGTATGAAGTCAGCGTTATTCTGTCAGGCTTTGTGTATCGCAAGCAGCAGGATAAGGATGCAAGATGGGAAGCGGAATTCGGACAAGGTTAGATATGATGCCAAAGGGAAGAAGAAGGTGACCAGACCTTCTTCTTTTTTTATTGTTGACAGAAAATAAATCCGGCAGTATTATTTAAACAGTTGTTTAAAACGAATGTTTAACAGAGACAGAGGAGTGGATAGGGATGGGTACAGCAATAAAGGCATTTATGAAGCGGCCGACGACAATCGTTGGTATTGTTACAGCACTGATGTTTCAAATTATTTTTTCGGTCATTTGGATGACTGGCTATAACGGTGTAACGGATCGGGTGGATCAGCTGCGTATTGCGGTTGTTAATGAGGATGCACAATTCGGACAGCAGATTGCCGATAATTTGGTGAAGGAGCTGCCGTTCGACATGGTTCAGCTCGATAGTATCGATGAAGCGAAGGAACAGCTTGACGCGCGCGATCTGCAGATGATTGTGTATGTGCCGGCTGACTTCTCGCAGAAAGCATCTGCGCAAGGCGAGCAGGCTTCGGTGCAATATTTGCTTAATGAGTCGAATCCGGCTCTAATTAAGAGCATTATGAGCGGCGCAGCAGCTCAGATTACTTCAGAGGTTAATACACAAGCGGTAGCAGCAGGACTGCAAAATGTACTTGGCAGCTTGAACATGCCTGAGGAGCAAGCTACGGCAGCAGCCTCGAGCTTGTCGCAGCGTGTCGTATCCGATATTCAATCGACAAATGTGGTACAAGGAATGAACAATCAGATGGTTCCGATGATGATGGTTCTTGCATCATACGTTGGAGCAATGATTATGGGGATGAATCTAGAGCAGTCCTCAATGGCCGTAAGCGGCCAAGTAAGCAGATGGAGACGCTTCGGCGCGCGCAGCATCATTAATATTGTCGCTGCCTTATTCGTATCTCTTGTAGGTGCTTCTCTCCTAGTAGCTCTTGGGGGACAGATCGAACAAGGTTTCCTGCTGCTATGGCTGTTCGAGTTCGTATTCTTGCTTACCTTCATGTTCGTATCCCAAATGTTCTTGTACTTGTTCGGAATGGCCGGCATGCTCTTCAACATTATGCTGCTATCGGCACAGCTTGTATCGTCCGGAGCGATCGTTCCGCGGGAACTGTTGTCTGATTTCTATACCGGCTTAGGCAATGCGCTGCCGGCTACTTACGCAGTCGACGGCAATATGAACTTGCTCTTCGGCGGTCCGGCAGTCGGTTCAGATATTATTAGCTTGCTCATTATCACGGTCATTGCCGCTGCTATCAGCGTCTTCGCAGTAGCCGTTAAACGCCGCCAGCCTGCAACGCAGCCGACGGCAGCTATCGCAAGCCACAAATAATAATTTGCAAAAGAACAGCTTTGACGGAGGAACGCCATGTCGAACGTGGATACCGATATAAAAATAAGAATATTGCATGCTGCCAAGAAGCTGTTCGCCGAGAACGGCTTCGAAGGTACGTCAGTCCGGCAAATCTGCGAAGCGGCTGGCGCTAACGTAGCGCTTGTGTCGTATCATTTTGGAGGCAAGGAGAATGTGTTCGCGGCCTTGTTCGAAAATTTTTTTCCTAATGATAAAATACGTACTTTGCAGGCCAAGCAGATCGAGCCGGTCGCTGGCGTTAGGCTGGTTATCCGCGAGGTAACACTCTACCGCCAGGCCGAGCCCGAGCTCATCCGCATTGTTCAACAGGAGATTATACTGAACACGCCGCGGATTCAGAAAATTCGCGAGCATGTAATGCCGATGTGGGAGCAGCTGCGTACATGGTTGAAGCAGGGCCGTGAACAAGGCAAGTTTGAATTCCGATCATTGGATACCGTGCTCATGTCGATTGTCGGGACGCTGCTATTTCACCGCGATAAAGAATATTGGACGGTGCTCCAGAGCCAAGAACAAGATTCTATTGAGATGATGATTGAAGATATGACGACGTTTATCATGAACGGCCTGCAATGTAGCTCGGAATAGAATACTGAAACAATAGAAGCCGCAGGCGATGGGTACATTGCGATGCGGCTTTTTTTTTGCTGCAATCCTATTTTGGTAGAGTAGACGGATCGTCGATGAATAGAAAATAGAGTATAATTTACCACATAACAACTTATTGCTACTTAGGTGTGCAGACATAGAAGAGAGCAAGGTGATTAACCCATGTTAAACCAGGCTGAAGGGAGAGTCGGGTATAGGATGCGAAGCGGCAAATCGATTCACGATGAGGTGGAGGAGCGCGATTATTGGCTGGAGCAGCTTGATGCGATTGGAGGTCCTGTGCTGGAGGCGCTGGCGGAACGTCGGTTGAAGCTGAGCATGCCGATTGAAACGAGCAGCGGAACGGCGGAATCCGCACTAGAGAGGGGCAAGTATTCGCATTTGGAGGCGTTTGGCCGATTACTAGCGGGTATTGCGCCATGGTTGGAGAGCGGTGAGAGGTACGGAGCAGAAGGAGAGCTGCGTGAACGTTATTCGGAGCTGTCCCGAGCAGGATTGGACGCGGCAACCGATCCGTCATCCTCGGACTATATGAATTTCGGGGACGGCTTGCAGCCGATCGTCGATGCGGCATTTCTTGCGCAAGCGCTGCTTCGTTCACGTAAGGAGCTATTGGGGGCGCTTGAGCCGCGCGTGAAGAATAATGTTGTTCATGCGCTTAAGCTGACGCGATCAAGGAAACCTGTGTTCAGCAACTGGCTGTTATTCGCGGCTACCATTGAATCAGCGTTATATGCGCTCGGCGAAACCGATTGGGATCATATGCGCGTYGATTACGCGTTGAAGCAGCATGAGCAATGGTATCTAGGCGACGGCGTATATGGAGACGGGCCTGAGTTCCACTTTGATTATTATAACAGCTTCGTGATTCAGCCCATGCTTGTCGATGTCTTGGCCGCCGTGGGCGATACGTATGAAGAGTGGAGCTCGATGCGGGATGCGGTTCATATACGGGCACGTCGATTCGCCGAGGTGCAGGAGCGGTTAATAGCGCCGGACGGTACGTATCCGCCGATTGGCAGATCGCTTGCTTATCGTTTCGGTGCGTTCCACAGTCTTGCGCAGAGTGCTCTGCGCGATGATCTGCCTGCCGGACTCGCTCCAGCCCAAGTTCGCAGTGCGCTAACGGCCGTCATACGGCGTACGTTTGAGCTGCCGGGCAACTTCTCGGAGGAAGGCTGGCTGACCATCGGCTTCTGCGGGCATCAGCCTGGAGTTGGCGAGCATTATATATCGACCGGTAGCGTTTATTTGTGCGCTGCTGTATTTCTCCCGCTTGGCTTGCCTGCCGTTCATCCGTTCTGGAGCGGTGCAACACAGGACTGGACGTCGAGAAAGGCGTGGTCTGGCATGTCTTTTCCAATCGATAAAGCAATCAAATAATGTGCACATGAATTGTACGTGATTAGGATAAGCTAACAAGTAGGCTTTGCAACCATGTCCGTACATAATCAGGACTTATGAATTTATCGCAAAATAGTCCCAAGCACTTGAAATCAGACCTGAAAATGAGTATGATAAAATGGATTGTTAGCACTTCATGCTTACGAGTGCTAACGAAATACCAATAAGCGACAAATTTAGAAGGAGGCTATTTTCAATGATTAAACCTTTGGGTGAACGCGTATTGATCGAACCGATCGCGAAGGAAGAAACGACTGCTAGCGGAATCGYATTGCCGGATTCGGCAAAAGAGAAGCCGCAAGAAGGCAAAGTGGTGGCAGTTGGCAGCGGCACGCTTAAGGACGGCGTTCGCGTTGCATTGGAAGTTAAAGAAGGCGATCGCGTTCTGTTCTCCAAATATGCAGGAACAGAAATCAAATACGAAGGCAAAGAGTATTTGATTATGAAAGAAAGCGACATTCACGCTATTTTTGGATAAGCTGCCCGTCACCTATTCGGGTCACATAGAACGCTAGACAGTAAGAGGCAACACTACTTAAACCTATTTCTAGGAGGTCAAGACAATCATGGCTAAAGAAATTAAATTTAGTGAAGACGCACGCCGCGCTATGCTTCGCGGGGTTGACGCGCTTGCGAATGCGGTTAAAGTAACGCTCGGTCCTAAAGGCCGCAACGTTGTTTTGGAGAAAAAATTCGGCAGCCCGCTCATCACGAATGACGGTGTATCCATCGCCAAAGAAATCGAACTGGAAGACGCTTTCGAGAACATGGGCGCTCAACTGGTTAAAGAAGTAGCTACAAAAACGAATGACGTAGCAGGCGACGGTACAACTACGGCGACTGTTCTTGCACAAGCGATGATTCGCGAAGGCTTGAAAAACGTTACAGCCGGCGCTAACCCTATGGTTATCCGCAAAGGCATCGAGAAAGCCGTTAAAGCTGCTGTTGAAGAGCTGAAAGCAATCTCGAAACCAATCGAAGGCAAACAATCGATCGCACAAGTTGCTTCGATCTCCTCTGCTGACGAAGAAGTCGGCCAACTGATCGCGGAAGCGATGGAGAAAGTCGGCAACGACGGCGTTATTACAGTAGAAGAGTCGAAAGGCTTCGTAACGGAGCTTGAAGTGGTTGAAGGCATGCAGTTCGACCGCGGTTACGTTTCCCCTTACATGATTACGGATACGGACAAAATGGAAGCGATTCTTGACAACCCGTACATCCTGATCACCGACAAAAAAATCACGAACATTCAAGAGATCCTTCCGGTTCTTGAGAAAGTCGTTCAATCCGGCAAGCAATTGCTGATCATTGCTGAAGACGTAGAAGGCGAAGCGCAAGCTACGCTGATCGTCAACAAACTTCGCGGCACTTTCACATGCGTAGCGGTTAAAGCTCCTGGTTTCGGCGACCGCCGCAAAGCGATGCTGCAAGATATCGCGGCTCTTACTGGCGCACAAGTGATTACGGAAGAGCTTGGCCTTGAGCTTAAATCGACGACTGTCGACCAACTCGGTTCCGCTCGTCAGATCCGCATCACAAAAGAAAACACGATCATCGTTGACGGCGCTGGCAACTCGGCCGACATTAAAGCTCGTGTGAGCCAAATTCGTGCTCAACTGGAAGAAACAACTTCCGACTTCGACCGCGAGAAGCTGCAAGAGCGTCTTGCTAAGCTTGCTGGCGGCGTAGCGGTAATCAAAGTCGGCGCAGCTACTGAAACAGAATTGAAAGAGCGCAAGCTTCGCATCGAGGATGCCCTGAACTCCACTCGCGCAGCTGTGGAAGAAGGTATCGTATCGGGCGGCGGTACAGCTCTCGTGAACGTATACAAAGCGGTTGCAGCTGTTCAAGCAGACGGCGACGAGCAAACAGGCGTTAACATCGTKCTTCGYTCCCTTGARGAGCCRMTCCGCACRATCGCWGCGAACGCWGGCCAAGAAGGYTCSGTTATCGTTGAGCGTCTGAAAAACGAGAAAATCGGAGTAGGCTACAACGCTGCTACCGGCGCATGGGTGAACATGTTCGAAGCAGGTATCGTTGACCCTGCCAAAGTAACGCGTTCCGCACTGCAAAACGCAGCTTCCGTTGCGGCTATGTTCTTGACGACCGAAGCGGTTGTCGCTGACAAACCAGAGCCTAAAGGCGCTGGCGGCGGCATGCCTGATATGGGCGGCATGGGCGGTATGGGCGGCATGATGTGATGAAATCATTATCGAAGTAATTCGATGATGAGCGACCGCGTTTAAGCGGTAGATTTCATCGCCGATGGAGCAAAGTGCGCTCCATGCGGTAATAAGGGATTAATCCCTTATGCATCAAGGGTTTTTCGTAAGGAAAACCTCTAAATGGTAACACAAAAGAAGCCTCGTAAGTTCTTTGAACTTGCGGGGCTTCTTTTTTTTGTAAAAATATAAGAAAGTATAAAAATTTTATTTATACAGTGCTTATATTTCATCCGCGAAACGACAGCTTACTCCGCCAAAGGACGGCGATAGCAGTTTACGCTTGTTGGAGGAAGTGTCGTATTTTAAAACCTAGGTCTCTGATGGGTATGATTCAATCTAATTCTTGCTCTAATACAGGAAGTACTAGACGACGTACTTCATCAGTAGATCGGGTATCCATTAATTGGTTTCTTAGTTCACCTGCGCCTCTAAACCCGCGAACATAGATTTTGAAAAAGCGAAGAAGCGGTTTAAATGAACGCGGTGAGGTTTCTGTTGAATATTTATCGTGAAGATCTAACTGTAAAAGCAGTAGATTGAGAAACTCCTTCGCGCTATGTTCTTTAGGTTCTTTTTCAAAAGCAAACGGATTGGTGAAGATGCCGCGGCCAATCATGACGCCATCAACGCCGTATTGTTCAACCAATTTCAATCCTGTTGCACGGTCAGGAATATCTCCATTTATCGTTAATAACGTATTAGGAGCTATTTCATCGCGTAATCTTTTGATTTCAGGGATTAGTTCCCAGTGCGCCTCTACTTTACTCATTTCTTTCTTTGTCCGAAGGTGAATGGATAGATTCGCAATATCTTGTTTCAATATATGTGATAACCAATCGCGCCACTCTTCAATCTCAAAGTAACCCAATCTTGTTTTAACACTAACGGGTAATCCGCCTGCTTTGGCTGCTTGAATAATTTCTGCCRCAAGTTCAGGATGTTGGATTAAACCAGCACCTTTTCCATTGGATGCGACGTTTTGTACGGGGCACCCCATGTTTAAATCGATACCACGAAAACCAAGTTTTTTCATATCGATACTCATCTGTTCAAACAATGCGGGCTTATTGCCCCAAATATGAGCGACGATCGGCTGCTCATCTTCTGTGAACGTTAGCCGACCACGAGTACTGTCTATTCCTACGGGGTGACAATAACTTTCTGTACTTGTGAATTCCGTGAAAAACACGTCAGGTTTTGCAGCTTCGCTAATGACGTGACGAAATACCACATCTGTGACATCTTCCATTGGCGCTAATATAAAAAACGGCCTCGGTAAATCAAGCCAAAAATTGTGTTCGTTACTCATATAATCTCCTTTTGTTGCAACATATAATGGTGATTTGCTTATTGTAAAGTCCTTTACCCATCATACATAGTATCATTTTTTTACGTTTGATGCACAGAATCAGTATTGAAGATTTTGAAGAGATCTCTCATCTGGATAAAAGGTCCTTTTTTTATATTGTTCAATAAAAAATAAAAATTCGAATTGACTGCGTAATACGTTGCGATTCATTATTATAATGGGGATAGCACAAAAGTTGCCAAGAGAGGAAGGTCGCGATGGAACCGAATATTTTCCGCTATGCGACGAAAGAGCTGTCGCAGGATGCTTTCTTATGTTGGCTATTCGGCCATGCGAGTATGGAAGAAGATCGTGCGCCTAAGCGGATCGCGAGAAAGCTATTGGATGTTATGATAGACAGTTATAACGGCTTGCACCGAGAGCCCTTCATCGCCGAGCAATGGGATCATTACAACGTTAGCATTCAGCAGCAGGTCCAGCAGATCGATATTTTGCTGACCTTTACTTCCAAAGTGAGCGGCCACCAATTTCAAGTAATGATTGAGGATAAGACGCGAAGCGGCGAACATGGCGACAAGCAGCCGGAGCGCTATGAATTAAAGCTGAGGGAGCAAAATCCGGAGATGGCCGTTTTGCCGGTTTTCTTCAAAACAGGCTATATGACGCCGGCTAAGCTTGAGGAGTTGCGTGAACGAAGGATTGTGACGATCACTTACGAACAGATTCATGATGCTTTTGAGCCTGATATCGATCCAGATAATGTCGTTTTGCAGTCTTGGTGGGACTATTTTTTGGAAGCATATTATTTGCCGATTACTGCCGCATTATCAGTGCCACTCGAAGAGGCTCTTGCCGATTTGCATGATTGGAGCCAAGATCAGACGGAGAAAGAGATTATTTTCGACCGATTGACTGACTATCTTTTCGGGGGAGAAGCTCTCCCTTACATTAGCCGTCGAAATGTAGAGAACGGGAAAGCGCAAATCTTATATGAATTTATTTTTCACCTGCCGTATTGGCATATGGCGAACAAAGAGCTTGAGATTAACCTCTATTTCTCTTGGTACAAGGACCTTACTTTCGAAATGAAGACGATCCCCGTTCCTTACGTCGGAAAAAACAAAATGTCGGAGACGCGTTTGAACCGTTACTTGGACGAGCAGCAAGCAGTCAGGAGCGGAATGGCATGGCCATCCCTTTGGAGCGAAAGTCGTTCCCATCTTCAAATAGGCAGATACAAGCATGGACCGAGGCTTCATACGCTAAACCTAGAAGGACTGAAACAAAAACTGTTGTCCGATATGGCATTCATAGCGGCACAGTTCAACTACACAGAAGCGAATATGCTAACTTCGAAGGAGTGCAGATGAGATGATCGATGTGGAAAAACAGGRCAAACTGGTATTGAAAGCCTATCAGCTATATAAGAGCAATACGAAGCCGGATGTAGAAGAACTGGCGAATGTAACGCTGAAGAAGCTCCGTGATGAGATCGACGAATGGGATGGAACGATTGACAATATGAAGTTTTATAGCGGCTACCTTGTTAGCAGAGAGATGGCAGCAATCTCATCTACGGGAATGGCACAAGCAGCAGTCAACACAAATGACTTTCTAGCCGTAATGGCACAACCCGCACAACAAGCTTTGTTTCAAGAACTGTTGCTCGTTCGTAAAAATAATAAAATCATTTCTGAGCGATTGGCAGGCCCGATTGCTGATGTTAGATTCATCTATCGAACGCTTAACTTGGACGCGTTCGCAAGCGGTCAGCCTAAACAATACGTGAACCGATTCGTGGTATCTGTGTTTACCGAATGTATGACGACGATTGCCAAAGAAAAGCAGCTAAAAGACACAGCAATAATTTTAGGCAAGAATCCAAACGGTGTATCAAACGAGAGGCTGCAAATACAAGTTCGCACACTTGTAGATGAGTCGCTTGAACGCCTTCTATTGGATGAGAGCTGGAATTTGTTCAATCGAGCTGTCATAGGTTATTATCTGCTAGATGCCGCTAAGGAGCTTGGGCTTAGATAACTAGGCAGGCTAACTGTCCGAGGTGAAGCTGCTTGACTTTCGCCGCACCCGTTCATACACTTACTTAAGTAAATGAAATAAGTTAGCGGGTGCGCAGCGGCAATGAAAATAGATAAAAGCGTTATTAATGCGATGAACAAGAGAAACGTACTGTTGGCGATCCGGGCATCGGGACAAATATTCAAGGCGGAAATTGCCCGCAGTACAGGCCTTAGCATTCCAACCGTTATGAAGATAACAGATGAATTKATCGGACGCGGACTCGTGAGAGAGACTGGCAAAGGGGAGAGCAGCGGAGGTAAGCCTCCCCAACTGCTGGAGTTCGTTCAGGATCGCCATTATGTAGTCGGCGTCGACATTGGAACGACGAATATTTTATCCATTCTGATGGATATGTCGGCGAACATTGTGTATAAGCACTCGGTGCCGACTATGGTAAACGATTCACCTGATGCAATTATTGATCGTATCGCGACTTCCATCGAGACGCTCATGGCTCAATCAGGGTTTGAGCAGGAAAGCCTGCTCGGCATCGGACTTGGCATGCCTGGACTGCTTGATAAGGAGACTGGCAAGGTACTGTTCTCGCCCGACTTCCATTGGGAGGGGGTAGAGCTGCTGTCCGCGCTTAAAGCTCGGTTTGCGATGCCGATGGTCGTTCATAATGTGACTCATTCCATGGCTATGGCTCAGAAATGGTTTGGTTATGGACGCGACGACGTTAATAGCTTCATCTGCGTTAATCTAGGACATGGCATCGGTTCGGCTTTGTTCCTTGACGGTGAACTGTTCAGTGGAGGTTCGGGCAGCGCAGGTGAACTAGGGCATATGACGATGGAAAAGGACGGTCCCATATGCGTATGCGGCAACACTGGATGTCTAGAAGCTCTTGCATCGGGCGATGCCATCGCGAGACGCGCTCGAGCGGAGCTCGGCATTCTGGACGATGCGACTATTCGGAAGAAAGCCGATGAAGGCGGGCTGGAAGCGAAGGACGTTTTCGAGGCCGCAGGTCGTCAGAACGAGGCGGCGCAGCGAATCATAGGAGATGCCGCAGAATATATCGGTCTCGCGCTTGCGAAAGTGATTAACCTGCTCGATCCGGAAATGATCGTCCTTGAAGGAGGGCTGTCACGGGCAGGATCAAACTTTATAACCGCTATACATGATAACGCCCAGCGCTACCAAATGAAATATGCCGGTCGCAATACGAGGATTGTTGTGTCTGAGCTTGCAGAGCAATCCGCGGCGATCGGTTCAGCTACTTTCCTTATCAAACGATTGTTTGATGTTGGGGGAGATCAGACCTTACTGTAAGCCTGTGTATGCCCCTCTCCGAGGGGCGTATTTATTTGATTGACACCTAGAGGAGTCGACCTATATACTTACTTAGTAAAGTTAAGTAAGTATAAGGGCGGTTTATTTTAATAACTAATAAAGGTGGCTATTCGCATGCAATATCGAGCGTTAGGGAATACAGGCTTGAAGGTGTCGGCACTTAGTTTTGGAGCTTCTTCGCTCGGTTCCGTCTTCAAGAATATTGATGAAAAGGAAGGCATTCGTACCGTCCATGAGGCGCTCGATCAAGGCATAAATCTCATTGACGTCTCGCCTTACTATGGGCTTACGAAAGCGGAGACCGTGCTGGGCAAAGCGCTGCAGACCGTGCAGCGGGACCGCTTCATTCTATCGACGAAGGCGGGACGCTACGGGGAGAATGAATTCGATTTCTCGGCAGACCGAATCTTTCGAAGCGTGGAAGAGAGTCTTGCAAGATTGAATACGGACTATATCGACATCCTTCATCTGCATGACATTGAATTCGGCAATCTAGACCAAATCATAGAGGAAAGCATACCAGCGTTGCAGAAGTTAAAGGAACAAGGGAAAATCCGGTTCACCGGCATCACGGGATTCCCGCTCCGTATCTTCCGTTCCGTGCTTGAGCAGACGCAAGTAGACGCTATTATCTCGTACTGCCACTACAGCTTGAACAATAACCGTCTAACGGAGCTTCTACCGCTATTGCAAGCAAAAGGAGTAGGGCTTATCAATGCGTCGCCAATCTCAATGGGACTGTTAAGCAAGCAAGGACCTCCCGATTGGCATCCGGCAACCGAAGAAATCAAGCGCGCCTGCTTAGCTGCAGCGCAGCTATGCCAGGAACGAGGCAAGGACTTGTCCAAGCTGGCCATCCAGTATGCGATCGCTAATCCGGACATTCCGACGACGCTCGTCGGTACAGCKAACCCGGCCAATATCGTCAAAAATGTATCGTGGGTGAACGAACCGATTGATCTGGATCTGTTCCAGGACGTGCAGCAACTTCTAAGACCTATTCATAACCTTTCTTGGTAAGCATAAGAGTTAAAATAATGAATAACAAAGAAGGTGAAACGTATGCGAATCGACTCGCATCAGCATTTTATCGATTATCGGCCTGAGGATTATCCGTGGATCGGCGAGCAAGAAAGCATCTTGAAGCAAAAATTTCTGCCCACGGATCTTAAGCCGCTGCTGGATTCCATAATATTCGATGGGGCTATTGCGGTGCAAGCGAGGCAGATGCTGCAAGAGACCGAGTGGCTTCTTACGCTGGCGGATCAGTATGACTTTATTAAAGGCGTTGTCGGCTGGGTAGAGCTATCCTCGCCGGACGTCCGTCAGCAGCTCGAAGCATTCAGCAAGAACCCGAAGCTAAGAGGAGTCAGGCATGTTATTCATGACGAGCCGGACGATGATTTTATGCTTCGCGATGACTTCTTGCGTGGATTGTCGATTCTAGGTGAGTATGGTTTGACGTATGACTTGTTGATCTTCGAAAAGCATTTGCCGAATGCGATCCGTTTAGTAGAGCGATTCCCGGAGCAGCCGTTCGTTGTGGATCATTTAGCAAAGCCTCGAATTAGCATTGGATCGATAGTAGAGTGGAGCCGGAACATAAAGGAGTTGGCAGCCAACGACAACGTATATTGCAAGCTGTCGGGCATGGTAACGGAAGCGGATATGTCGGTATGGAATCCGGAGCAGTTCAAGCCGTATATGGACGTCGTATTCGAAGCATTCGGGCCTGACCGGCTTATGATTGGATCGGATTGGCCAGTTAGTCTGCTTAGCCGCGATTATCAATCTGTTATGAATATCGTGATTCACTATGCCGATCAATTGTCGGCCGAGGATAGGGAAAAGGTGCTTGGCGACAATTGCGCGCGATTCTATGGAATTGTATAGGGCAGGTCGGTCATTTGTTGACAAGGTAGGTTCGCCATACTACAATGGCATCAAATGAAAGGATGTTCGAAGATGGACACTAGTCGCTTGAACACTGTGAAACGTTATCCAACACGCTGCTCCGGACAAATGACAAACGATGAACGTTGTGCGGAGCTTAATCGGGAAGCGTAATCGCTTACGCTTCCCTTCTATCATCGGCAGATCGCATGTATGGAAAAAAGCGTATGGTCATACGCTTCTTTCGTGATGCTCTCTGCCGATAATGTAGGATTAAGAAGCTGCTGACGTTTTTGTCGGCAGCTTCTTTGCGTGTAAATATGACATTTTAACAGGAGTGTTCACACTATGCATAACGATAACAACATAAATGATAAAGGCTGGCAGCGAAAAATAACGTTGTTCCTGACCGCTCAGACGATTTCCTTATTCGGTTCTTCCATGGTTCAATTCGCGATTATTTGGTATATCACTTTGCATACGTCCTCGGGAACCATGCTTATGATTTCCACGGTGTGCGGCTTCTTGCCCCAGATTCTCATCTCGCTGTTCGCGGGAGTGTGGATCGACCGCTATAACCGCAAAACGATGATTATGTTGGCTGATGGTTTAATTGCCATCGCGACACTCCTACTAGCGTTATTCTTCATGGCAGGATATAACGATATCGTGCTGCTCTATCCGGTATTGCTCATTCGTTCGTTCGGGACGGGTATTCAGACACCGGCCGTTCAAGCGATCATTCCGCAGATTGTGCCTAAGGATCGGCTCATGCGGGTAAGCGGCATCAACAGCAGCATATCTTCGATGATGATGTTTCTGTCACCTGCGGCAGGTGCGGCCGTGCTGGCTTTTGCTACTATCGAGACGGCTCTACTAATTGATGTCGCAACGGCAGCGATAGGAATCGTCATCATGCTGAGGATTGCCGTGCCGACGCTTGTGAATGAGTCCAAGGCAGGAAGCACCAGCGGACAGAATATAAAGCAAGGATTCGCATACTTGAAGGAGCATGCCTATATCCGCCGCTTGCTCGTCTTTTTATTCGCAATCATGCTGCTCATTAGTCCTACCGCTTTCCTGACACCGCTAATGGTTAGCCGTTCGTTCGGCTCGGAGGTATGGCGCCTATCGGCTAGCGAAATGACTTTTAGTGCAGGTATGCTCATCGGGGGGCTCATCATAACAGCATGGGGCGGCTTCCGCAATCGCATGCTAACGACACTGCTCGCATGCTCGCTGTACGGTTTGCTAATGATTGCACTCGGTACCGCGCCTTATTTTGGTCTGTATTTACTGTTCAATTTGCTGATAGGCATTACATCGCCATCGTTCAATTCGCCACTCACCGTCATGATGCAGGAGAAGGTTGATCCACAGATGCATGGCCGCGTCTTCAGCTTCATGCAGGTGTCGAATTCATTCGCGCTTATGCTGGGCATGCTGCTGTTCGGTCCTCTTGGAGACGTTGTAAAGGTGGAGAAAATATTAATTGCAGCAGGGGTTCTAGTTGTTGCTTGCGCGGCTGTAGGTTGGAGGTTATTAATTGAACGTGAGAAGTAATGGAGATATGACGCGCAGCACCGCCAGAGGACGGCGATAGCCATTTAACCTTGTTGACATTCGAATCGCAATTCTCTATACTTGTCGTAATCTCATACGTGAATACGTTGAACGAGCGCAGTAGCGGCTTTGTCCCTGTTACAGAAAGCCAGGGGTCGATGGGACCTGGCACACACAGAGATCGCGAAGTACACTCCGGAGTATCTTGGGTAATGCCAAGCGGAATGGTGAACGATACATCACCGAGAGTGGCACGAACGTCTTTGTGGTAATAGGTTCGTGTAATTTGGGTGGTAACGCGGTTAATAATCGTCCCTAGTCTTTTATAGACTAGGGGCGTTTTTTGTTTTTATTGACATTTAACGAAAAAAGGGAGTTGTGTGGCTGTGAACATTATCGACGAACTCGAATGGCGTGACGCCATTAATCAGCAGACAGATGCAGAGGGCTTACGTGAATTAACGAATACGAAGGCGGTATCGCTGTATTGCGGCGTTGACCCGACGGGGGACAGTATGCATATCGGACATTTGATTCCGTTCATGGTGCTGAAGCGATTCCAGCTGGCCGGTCATCGTCCGGTTATTCTGATCGGCGGAGCGACAGGTACGATTGGCGATCCGAGCGGACGGCAGACAGAGCGTTCTTTGCAGACGCTTGAACAGGTACAGGACAACGTGAATGCGCTAAGTGCTCAACTGCGTAAGCTGTTCATCACGGACGGCGACAACGAGATTCGCATGGTGAACAACTACGATTGGACGCATAAACTCAATATCATCGACTTCCTCCGCGACTACGGCAAAAACTTCAACCTCAACACGATGCTGGCGAAGGATGTCGTAGCGAGCAGGCTGGATAGCGGTATCTCGTTCACCGAATTCTCGTACCAAATTCTTCAATCGCTCGATTACTTGCACCTGTACCAACACGAGGATGTGCAACTGCAAATCGGAGGTTCTGATCAATGGGGCAATATTACGAGCGGTCTTGATCTGATCCGCAAGAAGGAAGGCTCGGAGGCGAAGGCGTTCGGCCTTACGATTCCTCTTATGCTTAAGGCGGATGGCACGAAGTTCGGCAAGACGGCAGGCGGAGCCATATGGCTTGACCCGAACAAGACGACACCTTATGAGTTCTACCAGTTCTGGGCGAATACCGATGACCGCGATGTTGTGAAATACTTGAAGTACTTCACGTTCCTCAGCAAAGATGAAATTGAGGCGCTTGCGGAAAAGGTGCAGACCGAACCGCATAAGCGTGATGCGCAGAAGGCGCTTGCGGAAGAGATGACTCGTTTCGTGCACGGCGACGAACTGTTGGACCAAGCAAAGCGTATTACGGCTGCGTTGTTCAGCGGCGATATTCGTTCGCTTACGGCAGACGAGATCGAGCAAGGCTTCAAAGAAATGCCGACGTACGAGGCGAGCGGCGAAGGCGAAGCGAAAAACATCGTGGAGTGGCTCGTAGAGATTGGTATCGAGCCTTCGAAGCGACAATCGCGCGAAGACGTATCGAACGGCGCCATCTCAATGAACGGCGAGAAGATCACCGACCTCGAGTTCGCGGTTTCGTCCGAGCATGCAATCGGCGGGAAATTCATCATTATTCGCAAAGGCAAGAAAAACTACAGCCTTGTTAAACTAACGTAAATTACTTAAAAAAAGCTTCCGAAGGCATGTTATCATGCGCTAAGGAAGCTTTTTTCTTATTGCTGCTTCGACTTAGCAAGCTGCTGCCTAAGCTCGGCGTTTTTCGCCGTCAGTTGCTTCGTTAAGTCTGCTTGCGATGCTTCAAGCTTCGCGGCTTCATCCTTCAGCTTCGTAAGCTGAGACATTTTGCTGCTCAGATCGCTATGCGTAGAGCTTAGCTTGCTGTCTTTTTGCAGCTGTTTTATTTTCGCGCTCACTTTTGCAAGTTTCGTTTTATCGTTCGCAAGTTGATTCTGCGTATCGGCAAGTTCTCTTTTTAGGCGGCTAATAATTGAAGAAGTGAAGCTAATGGACATATGGGCACCTCATCATCGTAGTGTATGGCTTCGTCCTATTTTACCACAATTAAAAACAATAGAATGACAAATGCCGATTAATCGGATATGATAAGCAACATAATTTCATAGTAGGAACAGGTGCCAACGATCAGTCTTGACTTCGTCGAGCTGTCGATTGGTTAAAAGGGAAGCGAGTGCAAATCTCGCGCGGTCCCGCCGCTGTATAAGAAGAGTTCTTGCAAGATGCCACTGGGAAACCGGGAAGGATGCAAGGGCGATGACGCTTGAGCCAGAATACCTGCCTGTTTCGATATGCCATTCATTCTACGAGCGATAGGAGGATGTTTTTTAGTGCGGGCTTTTTGCTGTGTGCTCTATTAAACCTTTTGCCAATTGCGGCGGAAGGTTTTTTTGTGCGCGCTGAAAGTATGGTAGACAAGATTTAATAGAAATAGAAGGACTGGAAAGGAAGTAATGAAAAGATGATCAGGAACAAGTATTTAGCGTGGCTGCTTATCGCAAGCATCCTATTCTCTGTTGTGTTCACGAACGGAGCCAGCATTGCGCTCGCGGCGGAGGATGAATCTGATCCGGTTGGATTCGTAACGATCACTGTCGAGAAGTTTACGTTAGGGCAGGGCTATATAGAAGAGCCGGTTAAGGTTCCTTTTTACGAGAACGATAATGGCGCAGCCATCATAACGCGTTTGCTTGGCGAAGGGAATTATGAAAGTACGGGTGCCATTGATAGTGCGTTCTATCTGGCATTTGTTAAAGACAACGATCCAAGGCCAGTAAACGTTCCAAGCTATATATTGGAGCAATCCGGCGAGGTCAGCACGAAATTAAGAGAAGAGTGGCTTGGTCAATTTGATTATACTTCGATGTCGGGTTGGATGTATGCGGTCAATAACGTATTCCCGAGCGTCGGATTTTCGGATTACCACCCCGAGGACGGAGACGTTATTCGTACCCAGTTCACGGTATACGGATTCGGAGCGGACCTGGGTGGCTCGGAATGGAGCGAAGGCTTCTATTCTACGGCTAATAAGGATGATCTGACTGAACTGGTCGGAGAAATCAACAGCGATCCGAACAGAGAAGCAATCATATCGGATGACGACGTAAACGCGGCATATATTAATGCCTATGACGCGCTTGAAAGCATGGTTAGCTCCCAAGACAGCGTCGATGAAGCACTTGCCGCTCTCAGCGAAGCATTGAGCGCCAATGAGGAAGATACGGAGCTACCCGTTATCCAAGTTGCAGGGTTAGAAAACAACGCAATTTTAACCAATAGCGAAATAGATTTCGCCGTTACGGTAACGGACAACGTATCGGAAGCGATCACTCCTCAAGTGAAGCTGAATGGGAAAGTCATTACGGGAACGGATGGACAATATACGGCGACGCTGATCGCTGGCAACAACACGATTGCGATAACAGCTGAGGATGAGGCCGGCAACAAAGCAGAGCAAACCTTTGTTGTTACGTACAAGCAAACGTTCGACGCCCTGCTGGAGCAACAAATCCATGCAAACCTTGCATATATCCAGAAAACCGTCACGAATCCCGTATTTGGAACGGGGAGCGGGGATTGGTCCGTCCTCTCTCTTGCGCGGGGACAATATGACGTACCAAACGGATATTACGATCTCTACTATAAAAATGTAGCCAATAAAGTCACCGAGCTAATGACGGCTAACTCGGGCGTGCTCGACAAGACGAAAAGCACGGAGCATTCCCGCGTCATTCTTGGCCTTACTTCCGTTGGCCGGGATATAACGGATGTTGCCGGCTTTGACTTGAGAAGCGCGTTAGCAGACTTCGATTACGTCAAGAAGCAAGGCAATAACGGTCCGATATTCGCGTTGATTGCGCTGGACAGTCATGACTATGAAATTCCTGACGCTCCTGTAGGAAAGACGCAAACGACAAGGGAAAATCTCGTTCAATTTTTGCTCGATAAGGAAATAAAGAAAGGTACCGATCAAGCAGGCGGCTGGGCGCTAGGAACGAGCGCAGCCGATGTGGATATGACAGCCATGGCGCTGCAAGCACTGGTTCCTTATTACGAGACGAACACTAATGTAAAGGGAGCTGCGGATCGAGCGATTGCGTGGTTGTCCAAAGCGCAGAGCGCGGACGGAGGCTATACGAGCTGGGGAACCTCGAGCAGCGAAAGCATCGCGCAGGTCATTACGGCTTTATCCGGCTTCGGCGTAGATGCCCATACGGATGAGCGTTTTATTAAAAACGGTATTTCGGCTCTAGACGCGCTATTGGCTTTCGCGGTGCCCGAAGGCGGCTTCAAGCATGTCAAGACGGGTAAAGTTGACGGCATGGCAACCGACCAAGGCACATACGCGCTTGTTGCCTACAGTCGATACATTAACGGTTTGACGTATTTGTACGATATGACCGATGTTGATATTTTGACGAAGGACACGGAGCAGCCAGTCATTTCGGTCGACGGTTTCGTGAACGATCRGGAAGTCAACTTCGAACAAATCAGCTTTGGCATTTCGGTTACGGATAACCGGACGTCAGGCATCGTCCCGCAAGTGAAGCTGAACGGTATGGGAATTACGGGAATCAACGGACAGTATACAGCGACGCTTGTTCCGGGATCGAACACGATAACGGTAACCGCTGAGGACGAGGCAGGCAACAAAGCTGGGAATACATTCAATATCGTTTATAAAAAAAGTATAGCTTCCATACTCGAACCGCAATTGCGGGCTAACCTGGATTATATACATCGAAAGGTGACGAATCCCGTGTTCGGAACGGGAAGCGGAGACTGGTCAGTGCTGACATTGGCACGGGGGCAATACGAGGTTTCCAGCGGTTATTATGATATCTACTATAATAACGTATCTAATAAAGTAACCGAATTAATGGCAGCTAATGCTGGCGTACTCGATAAGACGAAGGGAACGGAGCATTCCCGCGTCATCTTGGGACTTACGGCTATCGGCAAAGACATTACTAACGTGGCAGGGTTTAACCTGCTTAGCGCGCTGACTGATCTCGATTACGTGACGAAGCAAGGCAATAACGGACCGATTTTCGCGCTGTTGGCCTTCGACAGTCATTATTATGCCATTCCGGTCGCAACTGAGGGCAAGACGCAAACGACAAGGGAATCGCTCATTCAATATTTGCTGGATAAAGAAATCAAGAAGGGAACGGAGCAGGCAGGCGGATGGGCGCTTGGTACAAGTGCTGCTGATCCAGACATGACGGCTATGGCCCTTCAAGCGCTTGCTCCATACTATGAAACGAACAACGATGTCAAAGCGGCGGTGGATCGTGCCGTAAGCTGGCTGTCCAAAGCACAGAGCGCGGACGGCGGCTATACGAGCTGGGGATCGTCGAGCAGTGAAAGCATCGCGCAAGTCATTACGGCTTTATCCGCTTTGGGTATTGATGCGCATACGGATGCACGATTCGTGAAAAACGGTATTTCAGCCTTGGAAGCGTTGCTGGCGTTCGCTGTGCCGGAAGGCGGATTCAAGCATTTGAAAACGGGTCAGGTTGATGGCATGGCGACAGACCAAGGCACATATGCGCTTGTAGCCTACGATCGGCTGCTTCAAGGAACGAATTCTCTATACGATATGACGGACGTCGAGTTGCAATTGCCGGAGACTCCGCAGGAGAACGGCGAACTGCCGTTGCCTGAGGGCGACATGCCGGAAGTTATCGTGCCGCAGGACAACAAAGAGTACACGGTACTGATTACCGAGGGCGACAGCGGCAAAGAAGTGACGATTACGATTCCGGAGGGCAAGTCGTCGAAAGTATCCGTCGATCTTTCAGGCGCAGTGAACCTGCCGGAAATCAAGGCCGTTAAGGGCGGTGCTGCTGCTTTCATTCCAAGCGGTACGCAGGTTGTGAGCGGCGATGCTTCGGCGATCGAGCTTCTGACATCGAAATCGGTCACGGACCCGGCTCTGATTGCTCAAGTAAGCAACAGTCTACCTGATAATCGCAGCCTGGATGCGCTCGTACAAGCGTTCTCCATGGGCGGCAGCGGAAGAGTCGAGTTCAGCGATTACGTAACGCTGACGTTCATAGGAAAAGCTGGCAAGGATGCGGCTTACATCGAGGGGGGCATCGCCTATCCAATCGGGAAGTTTGCCAACGATGCGGCGGGCAAAGCAAGCGGCAAGAACGAATATGCGTATGACAGCGGATCCGATCTCATCGTCAAAACGAATCATTTTACGGACTATGTCGCTTATTCGTCTTCTGAGGTCGAAGCACCAGGTGGCGGTACGGAGCCTCAGCCGAAAACATATGCGACGTTGTCGGTCGACAAGATGACGATTAATAAATGTTTTGTATTGAGCCCTACTAAAGTTGAGCTGCAGTCCGGGGATACCGTATGGACGGTGCTCAAGCGTGTGCTTGGCAGCAAAAATATTAACATGCAATATTCATGGAGCGAGGAATACAACAGCGTCTACGTAGAATCGATTGCCGGAGACGGTGAGTTCGATCACGGCCAGTATAGCGGTTGGATGTACAACGTGAATGGCATTTATCCGAATTACGGCGCAAGCTTGTATGAGCTTGAAGACGGAGACGTTATTCAATGGCGCTATACGACAAATTTGGGTGAAGACTTGGACATATACGATCCGAGCCAATGTTTCTCGGAGCTCCCATCGGACGGAAAATCGTCAGAACTGATCGTAAACCCTAACGAATCTAACCCGGTCGTTCAAGTACCGAACGATGCTCAGAAAAACTATTTCATTAAATTATCAAAAGAACATAACAATACCGACAACATTACGGTTCAAATTCCTACTACGAACTTAAAGCTGCAACTGCAGCTGGCGGACGTTGCGGACGGTATTCCGCATGTAACGGCCGTTAAAGGAAATATAACCGCGGCGATCGCGAAGGGCACAAAGCTATTGTCTGGCCCGCAAACGATAGAGCTTCTGTCTGCGCCGAGCATTACGATTTCCGAGCTTGAAAATCTGATTAAGTCAGCTCTTGCCGGCAGCACAGCTTCTCTTAAAAATGTGAATTACGCTTTCGTACTTGGCAATGACAAGGAACCTGTGAAATTCGATACGCCGGTAACTATCAGACTGAAAGACGCGGCAGGACAAGTTCCGGGGTACTACGAGAAAAACAAGTTTTCGGAAATAAAGGTTTACGATACGGAAGAGCAAGGCGCACTGGAAACGAAAGACAACGAGAAAAAAATCTATGCGTTCGTGAACGGCAATAATCTTGTCATTAAATCGAATATCGGCGCGGCATTCGTGGCGTATACGAAGCAAGCGATCGATATCGCGAAGCTGTATTCCGATAGCTCATCAATCTCGGCATGGGCTTATCAAGCCATTACCGATGCGACCGGGAAAGGGTTCGTTCAAGGCAGCAACGGAAAGTTCAATCCGAAATCGACGATAACAAGAGCGGAGTTCACGAAGCTGTTGGTATCCGTGCTTGGATTGAAGACGGATATTGACAATGCGATCGCCTTTACGGACGTTGCCAAGGATGATTGGTTCTATCCGTATGTCAATGCGGCGTATAAGGCAGGCTTCGTATCGGGCTACGATAATAAGTTTGATCCGAGCAAGAGCATTACGCGCGAACAGATGGCGGCTACGATTGTTCGAGCGCTCGGTTTGAAAGCAGCAACCTCTGCAACGCCGATCAAAGATTTGAACTCAGTATCAAACTGGGCCAATCAAGACGTACAAACGATTGTCGCATTGGAATTGATGCTCGGTTACGGCAACCAGTTCCAGCCGAAAGCTGACGTTACGAGAGAAATGGCAGCAGTCGTTGCAATGAGGGCTTATGCCCTTACCGGTAAGATGGCAGAACAGCCTGAAGCTGGGCAGGATCGAGCAGTCAAGCAGGTTATCAATGAGGCTGCTGCTTACTTGCAGAAGACTGTAACCAATCCAATTATCGCAAGCATTGGCGGTGAATGGTCAGTACTGGGACTTGCTCGTTCGGGGTTAAACGTTCCAGACGGGTACTATGCCAAGTATTTCGCCAATGTCGAACAAACCCTTAAGGAAAAAGAAGGCAAGCTTCATCATGTCAAATACACGGAATACGACAGGGTCGTCCTAGCGCTTACTGCGCTAGGGAAGAAAGTCGACAATGTGGCAGGATACAACCTKCTTAAGCCGTTGGCCGATTTCAATACCGTCATTAAGCAAGGTATTAACGGTCCTATATTCGCGCTGATTGCTCTGGACAGCAAAGATTACGAGATTCCAGTCGACTCGGCAGTCAAGACGCAAACGACGAGAGAGCTATTGATCGACTTCATATTGGGACGTGAAATCGCAGGCGGAGGCTGGGCGCTTGGAGAAGATGCGTCAGCTGCGGATCCGGATATTACGGCAATGGCTATTCAAAGCCTTACGCCTTATTATGGCTCCAACGAGAAAGCGAAGGCTGCCGTGGATCGTGGCTTGGCATGGCTGTCCAAGGCGCAGCAAGCGGACGGCAGTTATGCAAGCTGGGGCTCGTCGAATGCCGAGAGCATTGCACAGGTCATCGTGGCTCTATCGGGACTTGGCATCGACGCGGATACCGATCCGCGTTTCGTGAAGAACGGCCATTCGGCGCTTGACGCGCTGCTTGGCTTCGCCGTGAAGGGCGGAGGCTTCTATCATGTGAAGCCGGGCGGTATCGACAACGGAGGCGCGAAGCCTGGCGAAGTCGACTTGATGGCAACGGATCAATCCTTCTATGCGTTAGTCGCTTATGACAGGTTCGTTAAAGGGCTTAACCGATTGTATGAGATGTCGGATGTCGCTTAATAGAGCAGATGCAAGCGAGGCAGGTGCGGCAACATGAATAATAAAAAATGGCTCGCAGCGCTGGCGATAATAGCCGTTCTGGCGGTTGCTTTCTTCTGGGGCGGCGATTATGGCAAAAGCACGCAGCCGAGCAAGGGCAGTGAGGCCGCTTCGCAGGTGGTGGAAGAGGACGAGGTTTCGTTGGACGAAGAGAGCGAGCGGCCGACAACGACTCCGGACATCGCCGGTGCGAACGAGCCGAGCTTAAATCCGCAGGCGACGGAAAGTGTTATTGTTGAAGCGGGCGAACCATCGCCTGCTTCAACCGAAGCTGCCGGCACGCCTTCGGCAACGCCGGAGCCGAAACCCGATAAGCCTGAGGCGACGGCCAAGGCTACGAATCGTCCAGCTGAAACGAAGACGCCGGCAACGACGCAGCCGAGCAAGGAACCCGATAAGGATAAGTATCTTACTGATCCCGTCCCTTCAGGCAAGCCAAAGCCAGTAGAGCCGCAGGACGTTACGGTCGATAAGAGCAAAGCGTTGACCGTCACGTTATCTGTAAGCGCCGCTACTATACTGGACAATTTGGATATGCTCGACAAAGATAAGCTAGAAGTGTTGCCGAAGGACGGGGTCATCTACAAGGCGCGCAAAGTGACATTTTACGAAGGGGAATCGGTATTCGACGTACTGCTTCGTGAAATGAAGGCGAACAAAATTCATATGGAATTCGAGATGACTCCGATCTATAACAGCAACTATATCGAAGGTATCAACAATTTGTACGAATTTGATTGCGGCGAGCTGAGCGGCTGGATGTACAAGGTGAATGGATGGTTTCCGAACTACGGCAGCAGCCGCTACAAGCTGAAGGACGGCGATGTCATTGATTGGGTATATACATGCGATCTTGGACGCGATGTGGACGGCGATGCGGCCACGGGAGGAACGGGACAATGAATAGGGAAGCGAACCGCGACAGCTTCTCCGGTTATCATCCATTCATAAACTTCGGATATTTTGCCGTCATTATTGCTTTCAGTATGTTGTTTATGCATCCCGTTTTTCAAGCGATAGCGCTATTTAGCGCTATCGCTTACTCAATTATGCTGAAGCGCAAGAAAGCCATTACATTCAACGTTCTATATATGCTTCCGCTGCTGCTTGGGATGGCGGCATTGAATCCGCTTTTTAACCACGCGGGTGTCACGATTCTATTTTATTTGAAAAACGGAAATCCGATTACGCTGGAATCGATCTTGTACGGGCTCGCTTCCGCGTGTATGTTCGTAACGGTTATTGTATGGTTCTCTTGTTATAATGCCGTCATGACTTCGGATAAATTTATTTATTTGTTCGGACGAATTCTACCTGCGCTGTCGCTTATTTTCTCTATGGCGCTTCGGCTCGTGCCGCGCTATATGCATCAGATCAAGATCATATCGAACGCGCAGCGGAGCATCGGCAGGGATGTGACGCAAGGCAGTCTGCTTACCAGAGTTCGCAACGGTCTGACGATCCTTTCCATAATGACGACCTGGGCACTCGAAAATGCAATTGAAACGGCCGATTCGATGAAAGCCAGAGGTTATGGGTTGCCGGGGAGGACGAGCTTCTCGCTTTATCGGTTTGATCGGCGGGATAAAGCGGTGCTTGCTATCATGTTGGTACTCATCGCCGCCATTCTATACGGGTGGGCAATAGGAGAAAATACGATGCGTTATTTTCCCTCGATGAAAGCGGCTGAAATGACCGCGGTTACCCTGGCCGTGTATGTCGCGTATTTCGGATTATGTTTGCTGCCTGTCATTACAAATGCGGTGGAGGAACTGAAATGGAAAGCTATCGAATCAAGGACTTAAGCTTCAAGTTTCCTCTTGCAGAAGAGGAGGGGCTGAAGGGTATCAATCTCACAATCCATAGCGGTGAGTTCATTACGATCTGCGGAAGGTCCGGCTGCGGCAAGAGCACGCTGCTAAGGCAACTGAAGCCGATGCTTGCGCCGCACGGCGAGCGTACGGGTCAGATCCATTTTCGCGGCATTCCTATCGAGCAAATCGACCAAAGAACACAGGCATCGGATATTGGCTTTGTGCTGCAGCATCCCGACAACCAGATCGTAACGGACAAAGTGTGGCATGAGCTGGCTTTCGGCCTCGAGAGCTTAGGCGCAGACAACACGGCGATTCGGCTGAGGGTAGCCGAAATGGCGAGCTTCTTCGGCATCCAGACATGGTTTCACAAAAACGTGACGGAATTGTCAGGCGGACAGAAGCAACTGCTCAATTTGGCTTCCATTATGGCCATGCAGCCTTCCGTGCTTATTTTGGACGAACCGACCTCTCAGCTCGATCCGATCGCGGCGACCGATTTTCTGGAGACGGTGTTCAAAATTAACCGCGAGCTCGGTACGACGATCATTATGACCGAGCATCGGCTCGAAGAGGCGCTTCCGCTCTCGGATCGCGTCATCGTTTTGGACGAGGGCTCGATTATAGCGGACGATTCTCCTTGGGTTGTAGGCGAAGCGCTAGCCCGCATGAATCATCCGATGTTCGCTTCGATGCCGTCTCCCATTCAAATCTGTGCCGGCGTTGACAGCGAGCTGCCTTGTCCGATTACGGTCAAGGAAGGGCGACAATGGCTGAATGCGTATCTGGAAGGCAAGACGGCTGCCGAATCGGAGATCGCTGAGGGACGACGGGACGTTTCGATGAAGTCGCACAGCAAGGCAATCATGTTCCAAGACGTTTGGTTCAAGTACGAGAAGAACGGGCCCGATGTCATCAAGGATTTGTCGCTGGAGGTTGGCGAAGGCGAGTTCCACTGCATCGTCGGTGGCAACGGGACAGGGAAGTCTACCGCGTTATCTTTAATTGGCGGTATTCTTAAGCCTTATAGAGGGAAGGTGCTTATCGGCGGCAAAAACGTCGCGAAGCTGAACGCCAGAGAACTATTCACAAGCAATCTCGGCATTCTACCTCAAAATCCGCAGCATCTGTTCGTGAAGAAAACGGTTGAGCAGGATTTGTACGAAATGCTTGATTCATCCGGATTGACGAATGAGGAGAAGGTCGCCAAAGTTGCGGCTGTAGTCGAGTTCGCCGAGCTGGATCGGTTAATGGCTATGCATCCCTATGATCTTAGCGGTGGGGAGCAGCAGCGTGCCGCGCTCGCAAAGGTGCTTTTGCTCGAACCAAAGATTTTATTGCTCGACGAGCCGACGAAAGGGCTTGACGGTTACTTTAAGGAGAAGCTGGCCGCATTTCTGAAGCGGTTGAATACAAGAGGCGTCACGATCGTGATGGTGTCTCATGATATCGAGTTTTGCGCCAGGCATGGGGAGGTTTGCTCGATGTTTTTCGACGGGAGCATTATTGCGACGAACGAGACGAAAACGTTTTTTGCAGGCAATAGCTTCTACACAACGGCAGCCAATCGCATGGTTCGCCACGTATGGCCGGGCGGCGTAACGGTAGAGGATGTGATTGAGCAATGCCGGAGAAGCGGATAGTGGGCGACAGGCTCAGCCGCCGAACGCTGATATCCACTGCGCTCATCTTGCTGGTTATTCCTGCGACGATTCTGTTCGGCATCTTCGTTCTGGACGACCGCAAATATTATTTTGTTAGCTTACTGATTATTTTGTATACGATGCTGCCCTTTGCGCTCGTCTTCGAGAAGCGCAAGCCGCAGGCGCGCGAGTTAATCGTTATTGCTGTATTGTCAGCTATTGCTGTAGCCGGACGGGCGGCTTTCTTCATGGTGCCGCAGTTCAAGCCGGTTGTGGCGATCGTTATTATCGCTGGTGTTAGCTTCGGCGCGGAGGCAGGTTTTCTCGTCGGCGCTGTAGCGGGATTCGTCTCTAACTTCTTTTTCGGACAAGGTCCATGGACGCCATGGCAAATGTTCTGCTTCGGTATCATCGGTTTTGTGGCGGGCATTTTGTTCAAGAAAGGTTTGCTGAAGAACACGAGGCTGGCGCTTTGTCTATTCGGCGGACTAGCAACGTTCTTCATCTACGGGGGCATTATTAACATCGGATCGTTGATGATGTTCACGTCCACCTTCTCATGGGAGGCGCTGCTTGCAACGTACGCTTCGGGCTTCTGGTTCGATATGGTGCATGCCATCGCGACAGTCGTGTTCCTGGCCATTCTCTCGCGGCCGATGCTGGAGAAGCTGGAACGGATCAAAAGCAAGTATGGGCTGATCGAGCGCTAAAGAAGCTTAAAAAAGCTAGCAATCCGGGGAACGGGTTGCTAGCTTTTTTGTTGTGTATTCGAAAGTTACTAGCCGTTTAATTGGATTTCGTACAATCAAAAGCTTAGAAAATAGAGAATATTTGAGTTTGATTGGATTTCGTACAGTCAAATAGACGGTGAGAAGCTTCTGAGGTTTAAAATGCCGGTTTTGACTGTATACATTCCACTCAAAAGTTGCTTAACAAGAGATTGGGTAGGATTAGACTGTATGAAATACAGGCTTAACGACAACCTCCCATTTATTAGTAATAAAATTTCTGCATCTCTGGCGGGACACCGTTGCGCCGCAGCAGCTCCTCAAGCGTCTCGCTTCGCCCAGGGGCATCACCGGCGGTTAGTAGCCGTACGGCGAACTTGCTTGCCTGCCGTTCATACTTGCCTACATTAAAGAAGGATTGCTCGTCCAGCCAGAACCGGTTGAATCCGGGATGCAGACGGTCATGTCCAAGCTCATGCGCGCATACGAACCGACGCCAATCCTCGGGCAGCTGTTCGTGAATAACGATGAAACGCCTGCGCAATATTTTATAATAAATGCCTCTCGTATCCTCGCCTAAATCCGCGTACCGCAAATGGATGCCAAGCCCTTCGGCTATCGTGAAAGGGTCGTTGGTCCGAAACTTTCGGATCAGCTTACGAATTAGTTTATCCATAGCAACAGCTACCTTTCGGCATCGTCAGTTCTCGCGTCCTGCGGTGCAGTCTTCTTATGCTTGTTCATTTGCTTCGCTTCCCAGAACAGTCCGGTAAGCACATCCATGACACGCTGGCGGTCGGTAGGGCTCATCGGCACGCCGTCGAACATTACTTCTCCGTCGTCCTCCAGCAGCTTCTTGAAGTCGCGTTTATCTTTATACGTGGCCCATTCCGGAATAGTTGCCGTGGAATGGTCGCGGCCGAGTAAATAATCGGTTGTCGTTGTTAAAATATCCGCTATTTTCTGCAAGTCCTCGCTCGTCGGCGTTACACGGTCGTTCTCGATATGGCCGAAGTTGGATCGGCCCATTTCCAGCTTGGCAGCAATTTCCTGCTGAGTCAGCCCTCTTTCGGTGCGCAGCTCTTTGATTCTTGACCCT
The DNA here is from genome assembly GCF_052115185.1 of Paenibacillus sp. 2TAB19. Classification (NCBI taxonomy): domain Bacteria; kingdom Bacillati; phylum Bacillota; class Bacilli; order Caryophanales; family Paenibacillaceae; genus Paenibacillus; species Paenibacillus sp. 2TAB19. The sequence continues at coordinate 36,255 of NZ_JBFRGE010000061.1, forward strand.
AGTGACATTTTGAATACCCTCCATTATTGTTGTAACGGTATTTAAACTACTTGACGGTATTATAAATACCGAATACAATGAAATTCATCAGAAGGAAACATATGGCTGTCTAATGAATAGCGGGGTTGCTATTGAAAATACTTCACAGCTAGTATATTTCTCGATGATRGTATTGTCAATACCGAGATGTGGATATATTTTTTGTGGTAAAGGGTATTTAAAATACTTAAACGATAAATAGGAGGTCGTATTCAATGAATAAGGAAGAAATCGCACTTGAATTGCTGGGCTCATATCGCCGTCTGACGGCACGCATGAAGCAGCTAGAGAAAACGTCGGTCGGACCGGGCATCCGACTTAGCGCAGTGTCAGAGGACGATAAGCTGCAGGAGCTGCACCGAGAGCTTCGCAAGCTGCCGACTTATATGTACCTGGACGAGAGAGAACAGCAGATTGAATCGGCGGCTCATGCGAAATTAACGAAATATCCGCTTGGGACTCGCGCGCAGTTAAAGGAAGTGAAACGAATTCAGGCTTCAGCAAGCCCGGAGGACGAACAGCTGCTCAAAGAGCTGGAGGCCAAGATCAAGAAGGTGCTGGAGGCGCGGGCAGGCGCTTCTTCATCGGAAGGGTATCGTGGCGTGCTGGATAAATTAAGCGAGCTTCAGGATCTGGAGCGTCAGAAGCGTGAGATCGACGAAGCTCTGGAAGCGCTGGAGGAATGCGAGCCGCAATACGCGCAGTTGTTGAAGCTTCGTTATATAGAAGGAAAGCAAGCGGAGTTCGTTGCTTCAGAGCTTGGTATAGTGGATCGCACATTCCGCAGATGGAAGCAGAAGGCTGTGCAAGAGCTTGTCCGGTTTATGTCCGCTTAATGTCCGAAGGTTGTCCGCCGGATGTCCGATATCGCCAAAAAAACCGTGCTACTATGATATTGTGCAAGAGATCATGAGTGAGGGACAAGCGGTTGAGGAATAAGCCGCTTGTCCCTTTTTATGTACCTGGCCCGAGAGGAGTGATTCAGATGTAGCAGCGGGCAGCACGACCTAGGCTTTTAGAAGATGGAGGTAAGGATCGATGAAGAAGAGCGACAGGAAAGCATCGAGGCCGGAGCAAAGCTTCAGCAAATCACAGCTGCTTGCAGCGAGCAGGTATTCGACTTCCGAGAAAGACGTTCTAGCCGCAGTGCTGAATGGGGAAGCGACTTACTCGCATGAGCAAGCAGCGAAACAAATCAGCGTTTATTTGACAAAGGAGGTCATGTAGAACATGGCAGGAGGAAATTGGACAACGCAAAACAAAATTCGTCCCGGCGTTTATATTAATGTGGTCGGCGAGAAGAAGGCAGTAAGCAACATTGGTGAGAGAGGAATCGTATCGGTCCCGCTAACGCTAAACTGGGGTCAGCCTCAGCAAATGATTGAAATCAATGCGGAGTCGGATGTATTCGGCTTGCTGGGCTACAGTCTTGACGCACCGGAGCTAGGATGGCTCGCAAGTGCGCTGAATCGTGCGAAGACGGTTCTGGTGTATCGCTTGAATGAGGGGACGAAAGCAACGGCTGCGATCGGCAGTCTTACGGCAACAGCGAAGTTCGGCGGCGTACGAGGCAATGAGATCAAGGTTGCTGTTCAGGAGAACGTCGATGACGGTGATTTGTTCGATGTGATCACTTACGTATCGAACGTACAGGCGGATGTCCAGACGGTGGACGGCATTGCATCGCTTGTTCCGAACGCTTTCGTCGTATTCGGCGGTACTGGCGCTCTTAGTGCAACTGCTGGCACTGCGCTTGAGGGCGGAGCGAACGGTTCGATTACGAATCAGCAGCATATCGACTTCTTGTCGAAGATCGAGCTGCTCGATTTCCATACGGTCGCACTCGTATCCAGCGATGATTCGCTCAAAGCGGCGTATGCGGCTTTTGCCCGTCGACTTCGTGAAGTAGAAGGCCGCAAAATCCAAGTTGTCGTTGCGAAATACCCTGCTGCGGATCATGAAGGCGTCATTAGCGTCAAAAACGGCGTTAAGCTGGCGGATGGCACGATCGTGGATGCGCAAAATGCGACGGTATGGGTGGCAGCAGCAACGGCAGGAGCTGCAATGAACAAATCGTTGACTTACGAGGCTTACGAGGACGCAGTCGATGCGGATGTTCGCTACACGAATACGCAGATTGAAGCGGCACTGCAAGCCGGAGAATTCGTATTCACCGCAAGCAACGGTCAAGCGATCGTAGAACAGGACATTAATACGCTGACGACGCTAACGACTGGTAAAAGCCAAGTATTCGCCAAAAACCGTGTCATTCGCGTGCTGGACGGTATCGCGAACGACCTTAAACATATTTTTGAAGCATCGTATATCGGAAAGATCGACAACAACCAGGATGGCCGAAGCCTGTTCCGCAGCGAATGCGTGAAGTATTTGGACGGCTTGCAGCGCCGCGGTGCTATTCAGCAGTTCGATTCGCAGACGGATCTAACCGTTTCGGGCGGCGAGTCGCCTGACAGCATCTTCATCGATGCTTATATCCAACCGGTAGACAGCGTAGAAAAAGTATATATGAAAGTGACGGTGAAGTAAGATGGCATTTCTGAACGCAGGAGATACGATTTCCGGCCAAGAGGGACGGGCATACGCCACGATTAACGGACAAACCGAGGAAATGTTCTATATTAAGACGCTGGAAGCGAGCATCGAGAAGACGAAGGCCGAGATCAAGACGCTCGGACACCGCGGCTTGCAGCACAAGGCGACAGGCTGGTCGGGCACCGGCAGCATGACGATCTATTACGTAACGACGAAGTTCCGCCAAATGATGCTGGATTACGTGAAGACGGGCATCGACTCTTACTTCGACGTCGTCATCGTGAACGAAGATCCGGCTTCTTCTATCGGCAAGCAGACGGTTACGCTGTATAACGTTAACCTGAACAAGGTCATCATCGGCAAGCTCGATACGGAGAGCGAAGCGCTGGAGGAAGAGCTGGAGTTCACCTTTGAAGGCGTGGATATCGCCGATCATTTTACAAGGCTTGCAGGCAATTAATTCAAAATAATATAAACATATCGGAGGACGAACATGAGTGAATTAAGTTTATTTTTTGCGCAACATGCGGCTGCGGAGGAGACCGAACCTTTTATCGTATCGAATCGCTTCAAGAACGCAGAGGGCGAGCCGATTGCATGGCAGCTTCGCAGTATGACCGAGGCGGAGAATGAGGAATGCCGGAAGTCGGCGACGCGCAAAGTGAAAGGTAAGAATGGGGTATTCGTACCTGAGACGAATACGGATGAATACTTGGCGAAGCTGGTCGTCAGCAGCATACATTACCCGAACTTGAAGGATGCAGAACTGCAAAAGTCATATAGTGTCATGGGAGCGGAAAATTTGCTTCGCAAAATGCTCCGTCCTGGTGAGTATGCATCACTCGTCCAGTACGTGCAGGATATAAACGGTTTCAACCAAAGCCTAAACGATCTGGCCGATGACGTAAAAAACTAATCAAAGAGGGCGACGGAGAAGCGAACTACGCTTACTACGCCCTCCACGAGCTACGCATATTGCCCCACGAGCTGATGGCGATGTCCCGCCGCGAGAAAGCGGCTATCTATGCCATGATCGACGTCCGCATCGAAAGCGAGAAAAAGCAGCGAGCCAGATCGAAACGAAAATAAGGACGGGCAGCGCTCTCGGCTTCGGGAGCGCTCCTGCCCGTGTGAAGGGGGTGAAGGGATGAGCGGCACAGTAGAAAGCTCATTAAGTGCCACAATTAACGCCTTTGGCCAATCGATAAGCGCTTTTCGAAAGTTTGATAAGCAACTAGCAAAAGCAGCTAATACATCAAAATTATTTGCCAAAACCCGCCAACAGCTTGTTACTTTCCAGAATGCTGTTACTCGTGTTCAGACAACGATTGAGGATACGGCTAATTCCTTTAATCGATTAGTTGGTAAAATTGACGATACCACTAAAAAACTGAAAGAGAACGTTTCCTCAGAACAATTGGGCAAGGCATTACTTGATTCAATTAAGGATATGACGGTTTCGAAAGCTATTAATATCAATTTAATTACAGAAATGAGTCAAGGTGCAGGATCTGAGAAAGTAGCTGCTCCTAATGCTGCTTCGATGCAACCAAAAACCCCATCAATATTAAGTGTTAATAATGGGAAAGTCTTGCTGGATCAACTAAAAAAAGGTGTTGAGGCCTTATTCAAAGATCCCTTAATAACAATTGTTGAATCTAGTGCTAGGAATGCATTGGAGGAGCAGCAGATAAAGGGGCTAATAACGAACGCAGTAGGCAGTGCAAGTATTGGTAAAGATTTATTTGAACATGTACAAAGCGAATCGCAGAGGTTGGGAGTGAATATTAGTGAAGCTGCCAAAGGAGTTCTTACATTTGCAACGATTACAAACAATCCCGATCGTCTAAAGGAGTTATCTTCAATTTCTACAACAATGGCAGCACTTGATCCATACGGTAAAGGTGCTGACGCTTCTGCAACAGCAGTAAAGACAGCAATAAATGGTGATAGTTCTTTATTAGAAAAAAATTATAGCGGTTAAACACCCGAATTATTGAGTCTAGGACACTTAACGTTCTTCTATCTTAGAAATACTCGTTTTCACTCATACTTTTATAGTTTTTGGCACGATCTGCCCTGACGCTATTGCTTTCCGATACTGCTCGGGAGCCAGATCCTTCAGACTTCCATGCAATCGACGTTTGTTATAAAACTCGATGTATTTTGTAACAACACTGTAGGCTTCCTGGTAGGTTGCGAATTCATGCCTTTGCAAACACTCTGATTCAAGCACACTGTGGAACGATTCAATGTGAGCGTTCTTATTCGGCGTTTTCGGCGGAATGCGCTCATGTACCGTTTCGTTCGTCAAGCAAGCCTCTTCGAAGACATGACTAATAAACTGTGGTCCGTTGTCTGTTCGAACGACAGGACGTTTATTGGTTTGAAACAACTGCCTTTTCCACAAGCTGCGCCCTATGAGAGCCGCTGCATGCTTTCCTTCACAGGAGAGTCCGAAGTGAAAATCCACAACTTCCCGATCGCAAACATCAAATACGCAAAGAAGGAAGAAGAAGCGCTGCTCACCTGCAATATAACCGTACTTTACGTCCATCTCCCAGAGTTGGCTCGAAGCCGTGATCTCGCGGTTGTTCGCCAGCCTGCGTGGATATGCGGTACGTTTCCGACGCTGTGGCTGTAAAAGTTCCATCTGCTTCATTAATCGATAGACCTTCTTCTTGTTAATGATAAGCCCGTACTCTCGTTGCAGACTGACGGTGAGTTTACGATAACCATATACCTCTGTTTCATCGCTAATGAGCTCACATAGCCATTCACAGATCTGCTCGTCGCTGATTTCTTTGCCGGTGGTTGTTTTCGAATAACCAGGCACAGGACGACCACCTCCGCGCTTTACAGCTTGCGGGGATGGAACGTTCTTTTTGCGATAATAGTAAATCTGCTCACTAACACCGACAATTTGCAAGATGCGCTTAGCCGCATATCCCAGCTTGATCCACTTGTCGGCTATTTCAATTTTGTCCGATAAGCTGGGTTCTGCTTTTTTAGCAAGTCACGTAATACAGMAATTTCCAGATCTTTCTCGCCAAGAATCTCTTTCAGCTGTTTGTTCTCTCCTTCGAGAGCTCGAAACTCCTGAGGTGAGGGCACATACGCCTTAATAGCCTTGGATGATGGCTCGGTTTGTTGCCAGTCGGTATGCTCCGCTTGCTCCATCCAACGATAAAGCACTTTGGGATTAATGTTGTGTCTACGTGCAACCTGCGAGGCGTTTCCGACTTCCTTGGCCTCCTGTACGACCTGTTGCTTAAACTCTAATGTGAATCTTCTACGTTGCATAAAAAATCCCCTCCACTGGTTCTGCTTCTAGCTTACACTGTTAAGTGGGCTAGTCTCAAATCCAATTTCGGGGCTTAAGAG
>NZ_JBFRGE010000062.1:0-40522 GCF_052115185.1 Paenibacillus sp. 2TAB19
GGACCAACTAGCGCCTCTTCATTGGCAGACTCAACTGCAATGGACCGTAGCTCGGTCAGATCCGTGAGTGTAAGAAGTACCGCTCGACGGTCATTGGGAGAGCCTTCCCTAGTAACATAACCTAGAATCTCTAGTTGTTTGACGAGACGGCTGACCGAGCTACGGTCCATTGCAGTTGAGTCTGCCAATGAAGAGGCGCTAGTTGGTCCGTGGGAGTATAGCCAACGGATGATATGGAAAGCCGCAGGTTGTATTGAGGAATCGAAAAAGGCAGAAGTTCTGACATTTAGCGCATGTGAGGCGCTAATGAGGGCATTAATTTGTTCGCCAAGCCTAAGCTCCAGTTGTCCTCTTACCGTATCTTTGCGTTCAACATTCATTATCGTTACCACCTAACTTAGAATTTTCATAGAGATTCCATTCGTTATATAGTTGACATATATCAATCATCTATCTATAGTTGATATATATCAATTATATAAATCCGGTTATGAGATGTCAAAATGCTAAGCAACACAAGTATCCCATAATAAAGGAGAATGAAGATGACGGTATACGTAAATCCGAAAATAGTAATTACAGGCGCTACAAGTGGTTTGGGGCAACTCGTTGCACTTGAAATGGCTAATCGAGGGGCTCATCTTATCCTAACAGCGAGAAGTAAGAGTCGGGCGGAAGCAACTGAAAAAATGATAAAAGAGCGTGTACCTGCAGCCGAAATGAATTTTTTCTACGGGGACTTGTCCTCAATGAAGGATGTCAGACGATTAGGCCAAGAAATATCTGATGAATTTCCCAAGATAGACGTGTTATTGAACAACGCAGGCCTCCATGCTTTTGAACAGCGGGTAACTACAGACGGATTTGCTGAAATGATGGCTGTGAACTATTTTGCACCATGGTTATTGACTCATTCCTTACGACAATCTCTGCAAAAAGCGGGAAACGCAAAAATTGTTAATGTTGCTTCAGAAGCTTCTCGCCGTCACGGTGTACTTCAACTATCGGAGGATCTACTTGAAACATCTCCTTTTTCACATAGAGGTTCGTCAGAAATATACGGAAAAACCAAGCTGTTAAATATAATGTTTACTGCCGAACTTGCGCGTCAATGGGAAGGAACGGGAATATCCGTTCATGCCTTGAACCCGGGATTTAACGTTACTGGTCTAGGGAGAGAGCTTTGGTTTGCCTCTCTGCTTGAGCGTTTATTGAATTTCTTCCGTATTGGCGATCCCCGAAGAGGTGCTGATATTATAATTCGTCTAATGACCGATCCGAAGTATGAGGAAAGTTCAGGGGGATATTACAATGTTGGTACCGGTGATCCCATAAAACCCGTGCACCCTGGGGGAGAACTGGCGATGCAAAGTAGATTATGGGAGGACACAAGCAACATTCTTCGGCAGAAAGGCTTTTTGGGCTAGGCGAAGTCGTATTCCCTAAGCCCCATAATGAAAAAGAAGCACTACAACCTTCTGGTTGTGGTGCTTCTTTCCCGTTCCTATTCGGAACCAAAAAGCTTCATCCGATTGGATATCAGCGAGACTGTACTGAGCGGTTGCAACAGTTAGTAATTTCATAGGGCCTCCTCGATCTAGGAACGAATTTGCAACGTATAGATATCCGTCCGACGATCCTTGAACGTAAGGATGTCCGTCGATTTGCGATGCCGTTGCAAAATTTCCATATCCAGCTCAGCCATAATAACCGTTTCCGTGTTCTCGCTGCATTCGCCTGCGATCCCGTCTCGCGGGAAGGAGAAGTCAGCAGGCGTGTATACGCCTGATTGCGCATATTGAATGTCTACGTTATCTACGTGCGTGAGATTTCCAACAGTACCGGAAGTAACCGTAAACACTTGATTTTCTACAGCACGGGCTTGCGCGCAATATTTGACGCGAAGGAAGGCTTGCCTATCTTCCGCACAAAAAGGAACAAATATGATTTGGGCGCCTTCTTCGGCAACGATCCGCGAAATTTCCGGGTACTCGATGTCGCTGCTGAGCTGAATGGATATTTTACCGCAGTCGGTATCGAATACTTCCAGCTCCGATCCGCCGTTAATTCCCCACCATTTCCGCTCGTTCGGCGAAATATGCAGTTTGTACTGCTGCTCAATCGTACCGTCACGGCGGAACAAGTGGCCGACGTTATAAATACGATTGTTTTTTTCCACAAAATGAGAACCGCCGATAATATTTACATTATACTTAACGGCCAGTTCAGTGAACAATTCGATATATTGCTCCGTGAACGTGCTGAGCTTCCGAACGGCAAGGCTGGGCGAACGTTCATCCAGGAAGGAGAGCAGCTGCATGGTCACATTTTCCGGGAACACGGCAAAATCTGATTTGTAATCGGCAGAAACATCGACGTAATGCTCGCATTGCATCGCAAACTCTTCGAAGGAGTCGATTTTTTTCATCATGTACTGGATGACGCAAATTCGCACGGGAAAAGACAGCTTATAGTGTGTCTTGCTGTTGCTGGGTTTATAGTCGATATTGTTCCATTCGAGCAAAGCTGCAAAGTTTTTTGAATCTTTGTCATCGGACAAATAGTTCGTAATAATCCGCTTCAACGTGAAACCGTTCATCATTTGGAAGGTGAGCACAGGATCATAAATGTTCTGCTGCAGCACTTCTTCCGCATACTCTCTTGGCATCATTGCATCGCTATACTTGTGATATCCGGGAATTCGTCCGCCGACGATAATACTGCGCAGGTTCAGCATCTCGGCCAACCGTTTGCGCGCCTCATACAACCGCCTGCCAATTTTCATCCGGCGATAGTCGGGATGAACCATAACCTCCATGCCGTACAGATTCGCCCCGCGCGGATTATGGTTGCGAATGTAGCCTTTGTCCGTAATCTCCGAATACGTATGCTGCTCTAAATAATCGTCAAAATTGACGATAAGGCTGGAGCAAGAGCCAATAATATCGCCATCGAGCTCCACGCAAATTTGTCCTTCAGGGAAAATGCGGACATGGCTTTCCAATTGCTCTATTTTCCAAGGATCCATGTTCGGAAAACAGATATGCTGAAGTGCGATTATTTTCTCGAAATCCTCTGGTTCAATGTTGCGAATGATGACTTTCTTTTCAAATTGCGCTATCTGATTCGAAGTCATGTTTTCCTCTCCCTATTCAAGCCCAGTTTTCTACAGTATAGATGTGGTTAGTATGACCAGTATTATTGGAAAGTAAATGGAATGTAAAAAGTGGTGCGTAATGATTACGCTTACACACTTCTTAAAAATGTTCGCTCGTTTTTAAGTTTTCATCACTATTCATCTTAAAGCTGCGTCTATACAATAAAAATAAGTTCTCCTATTGTTGGCACCGAAGCAAGCTAATCTAGCGAAAGGTATGTTGTCTGCTATTGAAGATCACTCGTATAATAGTTGTAAAACGATTGAAAGCGCTTCAAATGAGGCTGCCGGATGCGAAGGAAGGCCGTTGCAATGAAGAATTTGAGGATCGTACAGAAAATGGCGCTTGGCTACCTGTTGCTCGTACTATTGCCGATTATTGTGTTCGGCGGTTACTTGTACAATCAGTTCTACATGGATGTAATGTCAGAATATTCGGAAGGTAAGCAGAAGCTGGTCATTCAAGCTGGCGATGGGTTCCGGTCAAGTCTGAACCAAGTGGAATCGATTCATGCTCTGTTCCTGAACAACCAGCAGTTGATCGATTATCTTAGCGGCTTTTACCATTCTGAATTGCAACATGTCTATAACTATCTCAAAGATATTCGTCCGCTGTTTATGTATGCGCAATCGCGCGATAACGAGATTTCGTCAATTAAACTGTACAAAACGATGCCCGAGGTCCACTCAGTGGTCGGCGAGCTTGAGGATCTGGACCAACTGGATGATAAGCCGCTAGCTCAACTGAACGAAGTTAACGTAGATGAAGGCGTCTGGCTGCGCCGAAGCGAAGCCGAAACCTCTGCGCTTCCGAACTTGAGCTACTACCAGCGTGTTTACAATAACAGCTATACGAAGCCGCTGGCCGTGCTGGAGATTGTGACGACTGATTCGCTGCTGCGCAATTTTCTCAAGGCGGTCGATGTCAATCAGAACATGCTAGTGCTGATTATGCAAGAAGGCGAAGCGGTGTACCATAGCGATGGGATAGAGCTGGACGATGAACAGACGGCAAGCTTGCTGGCTATGGCCGAAGAAAGCGATCGAGGCTACGCCTATTTGCGCAAGCAGAGGACGCTCGTCAACACGTTGTCCATTCCTGAGCTGTCCACGACGTTCTACTTCTTCAGTCAAATGGACGAAGTATTCGTCAACATCCGGACCAAGATGTTCATTCTCGCACTCTCGCTAGTGGTATCGCTGGTCGTGTTGACGGGGGTCTATTACGCGATGGCATCCTCTCTCGTTCGCCGAATTCTTGGTTTGGCAAAACATATGCGACAGGTGGACGAAAGCAAGCTAACCTATTACGAGGTTGGAAAGTCCAACGATGAAATCGACTTTCTGACGCGATCATACAATTCTCTTGTCCATCGCATTGACGAATTGTTGAATACGGTGCATAAAGCCGAGCTAATGAAGAAGGAGGCGGACTATCTTGTGCTGCAAGCTCAGATCAAGCCTCATTTTCTTTACAATACGCTTGAATCGATCCGAATGCTGGCAGAGATCAATAACGATCAGGAAGTGGTCGACGCGACATACACGTTTGGCAGGCTGCTTCGATATACGCTGAACTCAGGAGAAAACGAGACGATGCTGCAGCACGAAATCGATAATGTTCGGCATTATTTGGATATGCATAAGCTGCGCATGTTGGATCGGCTGCAGTTCTCCATTCAAGTTTTGGCGAATATCGACCATATCCGCTGTCCGCGGTTCATTCTGCAGCCGCTCGTGGAGAACTGCATCCAACACGGCATTGGGCGCAGCCGCAAGCGCGGGGTGATCGATATCGTCATCAGACGAGAAGAAGCGGAGCTCGTGATCATGATCGCCGACAACGGCCCTGGCATGCCGGAGGAACGTCTGGCCGTGATTCGAGGAGTGCTTGGAAATGAATTGGATCGTCAAGCTCTGCAGACCGAGAACTCCGGTTATGGCTTATACAATGTCAGCGAACGCATTCGCGCGTTCTACGGCGGTCATACGAGTCTGCATATCGATAGCCGCGAAGGAGAAGGCACGGTATATACCTTGAAGCTTACAGAACCGGAGAGATGAGGTTAGCGGAATCATCGTCCGTGGAGATATCTAATAAAGGAGTGGGAAAAGGGATGGAACAACATCAAAGAAACCTTATACCGGATACGTTAATGCTGGAGGAACGGGCGGCTCATGCGATCAACGCGATAATCGGCATGGCTGACCAGGACCATGGCTATATTCCATTTTTCAGCGCGGACTTGACGCATAAGCCCGCCTATATGGTTCATGGCGATTGGGATTACGGCTCCTCTCACGGGAGAATGGTGGACGGATTGATTCTGGCAAGACATATGTCCGGCGAGACGTTCGGCAAGGAGGTTGAGGAACGGTATCGCGCGAACCTGCTGTCGTTCTTCAAGGAGGACGGCATGAACTACCGGCAAAAGAATCCGAACCATAATTGGGAGCCGAACGCGAATCTGATCGACCAACGTGCCGTTATACTGTCGCTGACGAGCTGGTACATGGAGTCGGGAGATCCGAAGGTGAAGGAAGCGGCGGATAAGCACGTGGCCGCGCTGAAGCAGATCGCTGTGAAGGAACGGGACGTCTGGTATTATCCCGCCTCCGAATACAAGGAGTCGGGCTGGCCGTCGGCGAACGGCGTACAGCTTAGACTGGCGCCGGATCCGGCTGCCTTCTGCGGAAGGCTCGTCATGCCGCTGCTGAAATACTACGAGCTGACGGGCAACGAGGATGCTTATGAGCTTTGTCAGTTCTTCACCGCGCTCATTATGGAGCGGAGCGGCGTCTTCAACGAGGACGGCAGCTTTAACGATTCGCTGGCCTATCGGAGCGGGCACTTCCATACCCGGCTTGGGACGCTGGACGCGATTGCGCGCTTCGGCATGCATTCGGGCAATGCGGCGATGATCGCTTGGGTGAAGAAGTGTTACGATTGGGCGCTAACCAAATGCACGGCGTTCGGCTGGACGCCGGGCGATCTGCACGAGCAGGCCTACGAGCATGAGACGTGCTCGCTTGTCGACTTGATCGCTTGCGGCATTACGCTGGCGAAGAGCGGCTATGTCGAGTATTGGGGTATTGTCGAGCGGTTTCTGCGCAACCATCTTGCTGAATCGCAGCTGCTCGATCTCGACTGGGTAGAGCAGACGGACGATAAGTCGAATGATATTGCTGCGGACAAATCTTTCTATAAAGTGGCCGATCGTACTCGAGGTTCATTCGCGGGTTATTCCGCACCGAATGATTTCGTAAGCGATGTCATCGAAGGACGGGGGCATACGAGCGACCTGCAAATTTGCTGTCTCGGCTCGGGCACGCGCGGCTTGTTCATGGGATGGAGCAACACCATTACGGAGAAGAACGGTACCGTCAGTGTCAACTTTCTGCTGAATCGCGGCTCGAAGTGGCTCGACGTTAGCAGCTATATGCCTCATGAAGGCAAAGTCGTGCTTAACGTTCGTTCAGACATTTCACGTCTTCTGATCCGGATTCCGGAGTGGGCCGGATTTACGAAGATCAGGTACAGTCGCGAGCGGGACGGGGCCGTGACCGAGGGCAAAGGCAGCGAAGCGAGCAGTTGGGTCAACCGTCACTTCCTCGCGCTGGGCCCGGCTGCCGCAGGGGAAACCATTACGGTCACATTCCCTCTGAGCTATCGCAAGACATTGGAGAATGCGGTCGGCCAAACGTTCGAGACGCAGTGGCGCGGCGACGATGTCGTGGGCATAACGCCAACGGGAACGAAGAAGCCTTTGTATAGCGGACGCAAGGTGTTCGAACAGGCGCCGATGCGCGAGGGTGATTATCGTCGATTGGATAAAGAATTCGTATGGTAGATTTGCATGATTATGAAAATTTGAACGTGCTGCAGCTGAATACCGTTCGTGCTAGGGCCGCTGCGATTCCGTTCGAGAATGAACAGGCGGCTTTGGCGAATGATCGTTCAGCCTCCCCCTTTTATCGGAGTCTGAACGGAGACTGGAAGTTTAACTATTCGGAGAACCCATTCGATGCGCCAGAGCGGTTTTACGAAGAAACATTTTCCTGCGAGGCGTGGGATACGCTCCCGGTTCCGTCGAATTGGCAGTTGCACGGCTACGGCGTGCCCTTGTACAGCAGCAGCAAGTATCCGTTCCCGGTTGACCCGCCGTTCATTCCGAAAATGAATCCGACGGGCTGTTATGCGCAATGGTTTCATTTCCCGAGCAGTTGGATCGACAGATCCGTTATTCTCGCGTTCGACGGCGTGGATGCCGCTTTTCATTTGTGGGTAAATGGAGCGGAAGTCGGATTCGGTCAAGGCAGCCATAATCGGATGGAATTCGATATTACGCCTTATGTCCGCCCTGGGGAGAACAAGCTGGCGGTTCGCGTTTATCAATGGTCGACAGGCAGCTATCTGGAGGATCAAGACAAATGGCGGCTGAGCGGGATATTCCGGGATGTTTATCTGCTATCCGTTCCCATCGTGCATATGGTAGACGTCCGCATTAGGACCAAGCTCGACGAGACGTACCGAGAAGGGGTGCTTGAGCTTGACATCACCTTAACGAATCGATCCGACCAATTGGGAGAGGATTACGGCCTTCATGCGGTTTTGTTCGGACCGTCGCAGGAACAGCTTGACAGCAGATCGCTTGCCGCCGCATCGCCCGGTCCTCGTGAGGAAGTTGTCGTCCATGCAGAGCTTCCGGTCAGCGCCCCAGAGTTGTGGACGGCTGAGCAGCCTGCTCTTTACTCGCTCCTGCTGACATTGACCGATGCGGAGGGGAAGGTAGCTGAAGTGCATCGTTACACGGTCGGCTTCCGGGACGTGAACGTGAAGGGCGGTCGGCTGCTCGTCAATGGCAAGCCGGTCATCCTTCGCGGAGTGAACCGCAATGAGTTCGATCCTGAGCTCGGCCATGTGACGACGATGGAGGCGATGGTTCGCGACATTACGCTGATGAAGCAGCATAACATTAATACTGTTCGTTGCTCTCATTATCCGAACGACGAGCGCTGGCTCGATCTGTGCGATCAATATGGGCTGTACGTCATCGACGAAGCGGATTTGGAGACGCACGGCTGCGTATTTCTCGGAGAGATCAGCCGCTGGATCAACAATCCCGACGAGAAGACCGCCTACGAAAGCGCTCTGGCTGAGGATCCCGAGTGGAAGGAGGCGTTCCTGGATCGGATGGTTCGGCTGGTGGAGCGGGATAAGAACCACCCTTCCGTCATCGTCTGGTCTCTTGGAAACGAGTCGGGCTATGGGGGCAATCACGACGCCATGGCTGCATGGACGAGAGCGGCGGATCCGACACGTCCGATTCATTACGAACGGGCTAAGGATGCGTCGATTGTCGACATCATCAGCTCCATGTATCCTTCGGTAGATATGCTGGTTGCTGAAGGGGAGAAAGAGGAGACGCGACCGTATCTCATGGTCGAATTCGGGCATGCGATGGGCAATGCTCTCGGCAATCAGAAGGAATACTGGGATACCGTTTACCGTTACCCTCGGCTATGCGGCGGTTTGATTTGGGAATGGACGGATCTCTCGATTCGCCGCCGAGTAAGTGACGGCAGCCTCCAATACGCTTATGGCGGCGACTTCGGAGATATGCCTCATAGCGGCCACTTCTGCATCGACGGCTTGTTGTTCCCTGACCGCAGCCCTAAGCCGGCCTTAATCGAATTCAAGAAGGCGATTGAACCGGTCACCGTTCATCCGGTGCTGCCGGAGCATGGCGTTTTACGGATCGGCAATCGTTACGATATGGTAGCGCTTTCGCATCTTGMCGTCCATTGGCGTATGTATTGCGACGGCATTGCGCTGGAGGAGGGGGAGCTTGCGCCTCTGCATATTCCGGCCGGCGGCGAGGAACTCGTCACGATCCCTTACCGGACGCGGCCGGCGGATGGGTGCGGCGAATATTGGCTGCATGTCAGCTTCATCCTGCGCGAGCGAACGGCTTGGGCGCAGGCAGGCCACGAGGTGGCGTGGGCCGACGTGCCGCTGAACCATTCGGCTTGTTCGGAGTCTGCTGATGCCGATACGCATACACCCGCCGGACTGTTCGCGACGGAGAACGATCGAATTATTCGCGTCGACGGCGATGGCTTCACATTGACGTTCGACAAGCTGATCGGCGAAATAACCGCCTGGAATTATAAAGGCGTATCTGTGCTCGCGCAAGGACCTCGCGTCAATCTGTGGAGGGCGCCGATCGACAACGATGTCCATTTGGCTAAGCAGTGGCGTGATGCAGGTTATCATGAGCTCAACGCCTATGTCCGCAGAGTCGAGTCATGGCCGCTAGAAGACGACTCAGCGGTTCAGATCAAGACGGAGTCCATGCTCGGCGTTCAAGGTTCACGGCCACTATTTCAAGTGGAGCAGCTATATACGATATACAGCAACGGGGAAGTGATGATGGAGAACGAGCTTCAACCTCTGAAGGAAGGGCTGCCGCCTCTGCCGCGAGCCGGTATTCGGTTCACGATGCCGAAGCGATTCGACCGTTTCTCCTGGTTCGGCCGAGGTCCGCATGAATGTTACGCCGACCGCAAAGTCAGCGGGAAGCTTGGCGTGTACGAAGGGACAATCGATGAGCAGTTCGTGCCCTATATCAAGCCGCAAGAGAGCGGAAGCAAGGCTGACGTACGCTGGGCCGCAATCGCGGACGTCGACGGCGTTGGACTGCTTATTGCGGGAGCGGGGATGCCGCTCGGGCAAGTTGGCGCAAACCGATACGGGACCAAAGCCTTGAGCGAGGCCAAACATCATTCTGACCTGATCGATCTGGGCGAAGTGGAAATCAATGCGGATTGGAAACAATCGGGTATTGGCAATCATAGCTGCGGTTATGCTCCGACCTTGCCGTCTTATCTGCTTGCCTCGGAATCGACGGAATTTACGGTTCGACTGAAGCCGTTCCTAGACGACGAGTCTCGAGCGAACGCAATCGGACATCTACATCTTTAATAGAAGAAGGAGGTCAATGTGGCCATGCGAATTACAAATTGTAAAACCGAATACGAACATAATCCAATCGGTATAGATGTGCTGGCTCCCCGCCTTTTCTGGCGGCTGGAATCGGATGAGCGGGGCGCGAAGCAGCAGGCGTATCAAGTGCTGGTCTCGTCCTCCCGCGACAAGCTCGATCGCGGCGAAGCGGATAGGTGGGACAGCGGCAAGGTGGAGTCTCGCAGCTCGGTGCACGTTGTTTACGCCGGACAATCGCTTCAATCGGAGAGAGAGTATTGGTGGAAGGTTCGAGTTTGGGATAACCGGGATCATATATCAGAATGGAGCGAGCCTTCTTACTGGACGATGGGACTGTTGTCTCGCGGGGAGTGGAAGGCGAAGTGGATCGGCAGAAAGCCGCAGCTTGGACCCGGAACTGCGCCGGATTTGCAGCCCTCACCGTTTTTGCGCAAATCATTTGCAATTCGTTCTGCTGTCCGCCGCGCCGTTGTGTATGCTACGGCGCTGGGCGTGTTCCGGCTGACGGTCAACGGAGAGGAAGTTGGACATCTATTCGCTCCGGGTTGGACAGATTACGATACACGTGTTCAAGTTCAGACCTATGATATTACGGACAGCTTGCAACCGGGAGAGAACGCGTTCGGCGTCATCCTCGGTGACGGCTGGTATGCGGGAACCGTCGGATTTCTCGGCAACCGTGTTTATGGCGAGCGGCCGTTTCTTCTCTTGCAGGCAAGCATCGAATATGAGGATGGCAGCAGGGAGCTTGTGGTTTCGGATGGCTCCTGGCAAACGACGGCAGGACCTATCCGCTATTCCGATATGATAATGGGCGAATCGTATGACGCGAGGCTGGAGATGGACGGATGGGATCGGCCGAACTTCAACGCCGCTTCATGGGAGGCTCCGGACATCCGTTCGGGCTACAATGGTCAGCTCACAGCGACGATGGAACCACCGATTCGCATCACACAGACCGTTAAGCCGATATCCGTTCGAAGAACGGAAACCGGTTCGTACATCTTCGATATGGGCCAGAACATGGTCGGCTGGACCGAAGTGAGCGTCCAAGGCGCGCGAGGCACACGAATTACGCTAAGTCATGCGGAGATATTGAATCCGGACGGCACGCTGTATCTGGATAACCTCAGGCTGGCCGTTCAGCAGGATCATTACGTGTTGAAGGGCGAGGGCGAGGAGCGGTACGAACCGCACTTTACATTCCACGGCTTTCGTTACGTAGAGCTGGTCGGCTATCCGGGAGAACCGGATCTGACGACCATCATGGGGAAAGTGATTCACTCCGACACCCCGGTGACGGGAAGTTTGGAAACGTCCGACCCTATGGTCAACCAGCTGTATTCTAATATTACTTGGGGGCAGCGCGGTAATTTTCTATCCGTTCCGACGGATTGCCCGCAGCGGGACGAAAGGCTTGGCTGGACCGGAGATGCCCAAATATTCGCTAGGACGGCCTCTTATAACATGGACGTATCACGTTTCTTCACGAAATTCATGTGGGATATGATCGACTGCCAGCAGCCGTCGGGCGCTTTCACGGACGTTGCCCCCGATGCCGGATGGATTCGCCATAAGATGTGGAACACGCGGCTGAACTGGTTTGCGCCGGACAACGCCGGCTGGGGCGACGCGGGAGTGATCATCCCATGGACGCTGTACCTCATGTACGGGGATATGCGTATTCTTGAAACTCACTACGATGCGATGGCGCGATGGGTGGACTATCTGAAGCATAACAGCAATGAATTGATTCGTCCCGATTACGCCAACTATGGGGATTGGTTGTCGATCCAGGCGGATACGCCGAACGAGGTGCTAGCGACTGCTTATTTTGCATACAGCACGAAGCTGATGGGGTTGATCGCCGGAACGCTTAACAAAACCGAGGATCAACTTCGTTACGAATCATTGTTCGGCGATATCGCGGTGGCATTCCGTAACGCGTTCGTGTCGAATGAAGGAGTTATCAAGGGAGATACGCAGACCGTTTATGTGCTTGCGCTTCAGTTCGGCTTGTTGACGGAAGAGTTGAAGGCCAAAGCGATACGCCGTCTGACTGACAATATCAGCGAGCGGGGAGACCGCTTGTCCACCGGCTTTCTCGGCGTAGGTTACCTGCTGCCGGCACTTACCGACAGCGGAGAGCTTGGTGTCGCCTATAAGCTGCTTACTCAAGAGGCGTTCCCGTCATGGATGTATTCGATCAAGCACGGCGCGACAACGATCTGGGAACGTTGGGACGGTTGGACGGAGGATAATGGTTTCCAGACGCCTTCGATGAATTCATTCAATCACTATTCGCTCGGCTCGGTGGGGGAGTGGATGTTCCGTTACATGGCGGGCATCGAAGCGGATAGGACGGAGCCGGGCTTCCGCCATATGTTAATCAAGCCTAGACCGGGCGGACAGCTGACGCATGTCAAAGCCTCCTATGAGTCACTTTACGGCATCATACATGTCGGTTGGGAGCTAATAGACGGAGCAGAGCTGCGTCTAGAGATCGAAGTGCCTGCGAATACGACCGCGACCGTTCACGTTCCGGGAAGCAGTGCGCGCGTAGACGGCAACGATCCATCAGCTTTAGCCCCGGGTGAAGGCTGCGAATTACTTGGAGAGCAAGCCGAAGGCTTCCAGTTCCGCGTCGGCTCCGGCCGATTCGTATTTACAAGCGCATTCATTCCCCTTGCAGCAGGTGTTTAGTAGAATTTCTTTCATTATGAAGACGGGAGTGAAACCGTATGGATCAACAGCGTGTTACTGCAACATATATGGTAGAAACGCCATTTCCATTGGAACAAGCTGCGATGATCATTGCAGGCGAGCAATCCACGGGAACTTTCACGCATGTACCGGGCGAAACGGATCGTTTGAAGAAAGAGCATGGCGCCATCGTAGAGCATATTGAATGGCTGGAAGACCATGACACGCCGGGCTTGCCGGGAGTGGTGCTGCCTTCCAATCATAACGGCAACTATCATCGCGGACGTATTGTTATTTCATTTCCGCTTCATAACTTCGGACCGTCCATTCCTAATTTAATGTCGGCGATCGCGGGCAACTTGTATGAATTGCAGCAACTGTCCGGATTGCGCTTGCTTGACATCCAATTGCCGGAAGCGTTCGCAACACGTTATGCGGGACCCAAATTCGGCATAGAAGGAACGCGCAGGCTGCTCGATGTGTACGATCGTCCGATTCTAGGCACCATTGTGAAGCCTAGCATCGGGTTGACTATCGAAGAGCTGGCGCAAATGGTAGAGAATCTTGCTAGAGCAGGATTGGACTTCATCAAAGACGATGAGCTTAACGCCGATCCGCCATATGCTCCGCTCCGCCAGAAAGTTGCAGCCGTGACGGCAGCGATCGAGCGGGCGGCAGATGCGACAGGCAAGAAGCTCATGTACGCCTTCAATATTACAGGCGACTGGGATGAGCTTCGCAGGAATCATGATCTTGTCGTCGGGTGCGGCGGCAATTGCGTGATGGTCAGCATATTGAGTGTAGGCCTGGCCGGTCTCGCTCATCTGAACAGCTACAGCGAGGTGCCGATTCACGGACACCGCAACCAGTGGGGAATGATGACCCGCTCGCCGCATCTGGGCATGGAATTCACAGCATACCAGAAGCTATGCCGCCTGGCGGGCGCTGATCATCTTCATGTGAACGGCCTGGATGGCAAGTTCTACGAAAGCAACGAATCGGTCACGCGCTCGATCAAGGCTTGCACTGCGCCGCTTCTAGGCGGGTACAAGGCGATGCCGGTCATTTCTTCAGGGCAATGGGCGGGAACGGCCCATGCTACTTATGACGCTACAAGAACGGTGGACGTGATGCATTTGGCCGGGGGCGGAATGCTGGCACATCCGGATGGCGCGGCTGCAGGCTTCGAGAGCATGAAGCTGGCATGGGAAGCGGCTGTGGCCAATGTACCATTGGAACAATGCGCGGAGCAGCACCAAGTCGTGCAGCGGGCAATCGACAAATTCGGAAGAGCAGGTCAATAAGCGCATGAAGCAGCGATCGGAACGCAGACCTTTACTTAGCTATTACGGCGACGATTTCACAGGCTCGACGGACGTGCTGGAAACGCTGTTTCAAGCAGGTGTCGATGCCGGTTTATTTTTACTCCCTCCGACTTCAGAGCAGCTTAATGGCCAGTTTTCGGATTTGGCCGCATTTGGGGTAGCCGGAATCAGCAGATCGTTGTCGCCGGAGGAAATGGAACTTCAATTAACTCCCATCTTCAAGCAGCTTCATGCCGCCAACACGGCTATTGTCCATTACAAAATATGTTCCACATTTGATTCATCTCCCCAAATAGGAAGCATCGGCAAGGCGGCCGAGCTTGGCCGCGGCCTATTCGGAGGACGTTTTATTCCACTGCTTGCTGGGGCTCCGCATTTGCGGCGTTTCACTCTATTCGGCCATCATTTCGCTGCGGCCCGAGAGCAGATTCACCGGCTTGACCGCCATCCAACGATGTCGAGGCATCCGATTACACCAATGGAGGAATCCGATCTGCGCTTGCATCTGCAGAAGCAGACCTCGCTTCGGATATCGCTGATGGATATTGTAGCGCTTGAAGGTTCCTATGAAACGGTGCGTACGAATTTGGAGCAGCTGCTTCGGGAGGAGCGGCCGGATATTATTATATTCGACGCGTTTGATGCCAAGCGGATGGAAACCGTCGGTCGCCTTATTTGGGAAGAAGCCGAAGCATCGGAAGAGCCGCTGTTCGTCATAGGCTCATCCGGGGTGGAGCAGGCTCTTGCCGCGCATTGGCAAACAGCCGGAATCGTGAAGACTGAACAGGATACGCAATATGAAGCACAGGATGCAGAAGGACAAGGACAAGGACAAGTGCTTGTCCTGTCGGGAAGCTGCTCGCCCGTGACTGCCAAGCAATTAAGCTATGCGTTTGCACACGGTTTTTGCGGAATTCGTCTGCCTGTATCCCAGCTTATCGATCCTTCTTCGGGCGAGACTGCGATCGCCGCCGTGCGTGAACAGGCAATGAATCTGCTGAAAACGGGAAAAAGCGTGATTATGTATACGGCGAGCGGACCCGACGATCCGGATGTAGCCAGTACGAGGGAGAGACTCGCTCAGCTCGGCATCAAGTCGGAAGAAAGCAGCAGAAGGCTCGGACCTGTGCTGGGCATGCTGGCCACCTGGCTTATCGAAGCCTGTGGTTTGAACAAGCTGGTCATTGCCGGCGGCGATACATCCGGTTATATCGTGAAGGAGCTTGATGTGGATGCGCTGGGATGCGACTCCTTGTTCGAGACAGGCAGTCCAATATGCCAAGTTCATGCCAAAGGCCGGGCAATAGACGGGCTGAAGCTTATATTAAAAGGCGGTCAAGTGGGCGGGGAATCGTACTTTGTCCGCGCGCAGCACGAAATTTGAACCCGAGAGCTACCAGTAAAAATAGGATGAGGCAGGTCATGCATAATGGATATCGCCACTTGTTTGACACCGTACAAATGGAAGAAGCCCGTGCTAGTCGGATCAGGTGCGGAAGGCGCATTTGACAGCCGCGCGGTAGATTGCCCGTTCGTATTCAGGCACAATGACCTTTTTTACATGATGTATGTCGGCTTTGATGGAAAGGGATATCAGACGGCACTCGCTACAAGCGACGACCTGTTGAATTGGCAGCATCTGTCGACGATATTGACTAGAGATGAGGAAGGAAACGCCTGGGATTCGCGCAATATTGCCGGTACATGGATGTTGCGCGACAATGATTTGCATGGTCCAGGCCATCTGAAGAAATGGAACGGCAAGTACTGGTTGGCCTATCATTCCTATCCGGGTGACGGTTATGAAGCAGGATCTGCCAAAATCGGGCTTGCCTGGACAGAAGATGAAAGCCTGAGAAGCTGGAATCGCCTGGAGAATCCGATTCTCGTGCCTGAGGATGGCGGGGAATGGGAGAAAGGCGGGCTGTATAAAGAATGTTTGGTGGAGCATGAAGGCACTTTTTATTTGTTTTACAATGCGAAGGATAAAGATGAAGGCCGTTGGATCGAGCAGACTGGCCTAGCGACTTCGAAGGATCTTGTACAATGGACGCGGCATGAGCAAAATCCGGTTGTTCAAGTGACGCCGGACGCATGGGACAGCGGGTTCGTCAGCGATCCTTGCGTGCTGCGGGACGGCGCTCGCTGGGCGATGTTTTATTTTGGCTTTAACTATAAAGCGGCTCAGGAAGGGATTGCGCTCTCGGATAATTTGCTGGACTGGCGCAAATATGAAGAGCCGATTATTACGATTGGCGAAAGCAATATGATCGATTCCGTTTTTGCCCATAAACCGTCGGTTATTACGCATAACGGGATATTGTATCACTTCTATACAGCATGCAGGCGTCCGATGGAAGGCGACRCGACATGCAATGTCTTTCCCGAGTTCCGCACGATTGCGGTCGCGACGTCCTTGCCGATCGCGATCGGTTCGCTGCGGGCGGAAGGCAGGCCTCGTCCGATCGGCCTTGATGAGACGACTCCCCGTCTCAGATGGTCGTTTCTTGATCAATTGCCGCCGGGGTTTCGCCAAAAGGCTTATCGGATTCAGGTTGCAACAAGCTATGAGCGACTGCTGGAGGGAAATGCGGATACATGGGACAGCGGATTCGTCGCTAGCTGCGATCATACGGCCATTCTTTATTCCGGCGTCCCGCTGCAGCCAAGGCAGCGGTATTATTGGAAGGTTACCATCCAAGATGAACAGGGCACGTTTTATAACAGCGTGGCAGCTTGGTGGGAAATGGGACAGCTGAACAGCGCTGGCTGGCAAGGAAAGTGGATCGCGCATCCTGACGCGAAGAAGGAATCGAAACGAGCGTTCCGCTTCCGTCGCCGTTTCGATGCTAGGCATGAGGTCACGCGCGCGAGAGTGTATATTAGCGGGCTTGGCCATTATGAATTGCGGCTGAACGGCGAGAAGGTTGGCGATCATGAGCTTGATCCCGGCTGGACGGACTATGATAAGACGGTTCTGTATACGACTTATGACATTACGTCGCAGCTGGGGTACGGTGAGCATATCGTTCATATTGAGCTGGGCAACGGCTTCTACCACGTGCCGGGCGGCAAATATACGAAGTTTAAGAATTCTTACGGTACGCCTACATGCTTGGCCGATATCGTTATTGAATATGCCAACGGTACGCGCGAAACGATCGGTACCGACGGCAATTGGCAAGCCGGAGAAAGCCCGTTGCTCTTCAATTGCATATATGGGGGCGAAGAGTACGACGCAACAAGAGAAGATGAGAAAGCTGCTTCGTGGCGTCCTGCCGTAGAGATCGAGGGCCCTTCCGGCAAACTTACGGCGGCATCGGCCCCGCCGGTTAAGGTGATGCGCACATTCGGCACCAAGTCCATCATGAATCCGAAGCCCGGAATATACGTGGCGGATCTAGGTCAAAACTTCTCGGGTTGGCCGAAGATTAGCGTCAGCGGGGCTGCTGGCTCGAGGGTTGTATTGACTTGTGCGGAGCTGCTGACGGAAGAGGGCTTGGTCAATCAGAAGTGGACAGGGTCTCCGAGCGAGTTCTGTTATACATTAAACGGCAAGGGCATAGAGGAATGGCGTCCAAAATTCACGTATACCGGCTTCCGCTACGTGATGATCGAAGGAGCAGTTCCTGAAGCGTTCACCGCTGGAGCACAATCTTCCTTGCCGGTGCTGCATGGTATCGAAGGGCAGATGCTGTACCCTGAGCTGGAAACCGCAGGCGGATTCAAGTGCTCCAATCCGCTGCTTAATCGGATCCACGAAATCATCAATGGGGCGATTCTAAGCAATACGAAGAGCGTATTCACGGATTGCCCGCATCGGGAAAAGCTTGGCTGGCTGGAGCAGGTTCATCTGATGGGACCTTCGATTATGTTCAATTACGATGTGGAGGCGATGCTGCGGAAGGTGCTTCAAGACATCTCTGATGCCCAATTACGGGACGGCATGGTGCCGACGACGGCGCCGGAGTATGTCGTGTTCGACGATACCCTGCGAATATTCCGCGACGCTACGGCTTGGGGCGGAACGTATATATTAACCGCATGGGAAGTCGTGCAGCGATACGGCAACATGAATTTGATTCGGAAACACTATGCAGGCATGAAACGATATATGTCGTATCTCACCGAGAAGTCGGACGGATACATCATAACGGAAGGGCTTGGCGACTGGTATGACATCGGTCCGGCAGGGCCTGGATATTCGCAAAATACGCCTGTTCCATTCACGGAAACAGCGATCTATTACGGCCTGTCCGTCGTCATGCGAAAAATAGCGGCATTGCTGAACGAGCAAGCGGATGTGCAGCAGTATGAGCAATTAAGCGCATCCATCCAATCGGCGTTTCATCTGAAATACTGGGACGAACAAGCAACCAGCTACGCAACGGGAAGTGATACCGCGCTTGCTATGCCGATCGTGATTGGACTTGCCCCGAAGCAGTATTACGGTGTGCTAATCGAGAAGCTCGTGCGGCAAATTGCCGAACGCGGCTACCAGACGACAGCCGGCGATGTAGGCTATCGTTATCTGCTGCTTGCTCTTAGCCGGGCCGGCAGATCGGATGTCATTTACCGTATGTCGCAAATTACGGATAAGCCAAGCTACGGGTATCAAATCGAGCATGGGGCCACGACGCTTACCGAAGCCTGGGACGGCCCGACAGTCGGAAAGTCGCAAAACCACTTCATGCTGGGACATCTGGAGGAATGGCTGTATCAAGGTTTGGCGGGCATGGATTACCGCTATGATACGGAAACGGATCGTTACAACATCATGATTAAGCCTTATATGCCGGAGGACATGAAATGGGCTGAAGCATGGCAGCAGCTGCGTCCGGGTTATGCGAGAGTGCGCTGGGAGAGAGACGAGGAGGGTAAGCCCTCGATGAACATAACGATACCGCCCAATGCTAAGGGGATCGTATACGTACCTCGAACCGTCTGCGGGCAAGAGGAGAATGAGGCATTGCCGACAGGAATCAGGAAACGGCATGACGAAAAGGACTATATTATTTTTGAGACGGAATCAGGAAGCTTTACATTTTGCCGGCAAAAAGTGACTGTTGAAGTGTGACGATATGAACATGATCGCCAGTATTGAAGGAACTCCCTTCGATACTGGCGATCTGCTTTTGTAATCATTTACATCAAAATATTAAGCAAATAAGTTAAGAATAATCACTTCTTGGTTTTGATAATGATTGCGCTTTCAAAAACCTTAAAATTGATCGCTGCATTTTAAGTTTTCAACACTATTCATGTCATGCTATCGACTATACAATTTAGTCATATTCTCCAAACGGCAGCTTGAGCCTAAGGGAAGAGGGAGGAATGAGGAAAGCTTGGAACAGCAAACGAAGATAAGCACATTACAACGGACGCAGCAGCTCCCGGCGGTAAAACGATCCATCTGGCGTGAAATTATAAAACAGAAATATGCGCATGTGTTCGTGTTAACGGGAATGCTGATCGTCTTCGTCTTCCATTATTTGCCGATGTTCGGCATTTTGATGGCGTTTAAAGATTATTCCATATCGAGCGGCATTAAAGGGATCTTTACCAGCGATTGGGTAGGGCTCAAATATTTCGAAGAATTTGTCGGCGCTTACAATTTCAAGCTTCTTGTAACGAATACGCTGGCAATCAGTCTTTTGAAGTTGTTCTTTACCTTCCCGATGCCGATTTTATTGGCCATTATGTTTAACGAGGTACGGCATCAGCTCTTCAAGCGTTTCGCTCAGACCGTCAGCTACTTTCCTCATTTTATTTCGTGGATCGTGGTTTCCGGGTTGCTCGTTATCTTCTTGTCAAGCAATGCTGGAATCGTAAACGATTTCTTAAAGGGAATAGGCATTATTGACAAGTCGCTTCCTTTCCTGTCTAGTAAAAATTATTTCTGGGGACTAGCCGTTTCGACGGCCATGTGGAAAGAGGCAGGCTGGTGGGCCATTATATTCCTCGCAGCGATCAGCGGACTCAGTCCGACGCTGTATGATGCGGCCGAGATGGATGGCGCCGGTCGATTGCGCCGTATCTGGCATATCACTTTGCCTGGCATCCGCGGCACGATCGTAGTCGTACTCATTCTGGCAGTCGGAAGCCTGCTCGGCGGTGGTCTAGTTGGATCCAACTTCGAGCAATCGTACTTGCTCGGTAACGCGATGAATAACGAACGCTCGGAGATTTTGCAAACGTATGCGTTTAAGATGGGCTTGGCTCAGGGCCGATACGCCTATGCGACGGCAATTGACTTGCTTCAGTCGATTATCGCGATCATCCTTGTATTCGGAAGCAACTTCTTGTCCAAAAAAATAACGAAAAACGGCTTGTTCTAACAGCGGAAAGGAGTCCATTATGCATCGCAGAACCGTCGAGGACCGCATCGTGGATACGGTAAATATTAGTTTGCTTATCATCATAGCGCTGGCTACGATGTACCCCTTTTACTACTTGCTCATTGTTTCGTTCAATAACGGGCTTGACACTTCGCTAGGCGGCATCTATTTTTGGCCGAGGGATTTTACCTTTAACAATTACGCGAAGTTTCTGAGCGATCCGAAGTGGCTAATTTCCTTTGGTGTCTCAGGGCTAAGGACAGTTGTCGGAGCGGCTGTAACGATCTTCTTTACGTGTTTGACAGCGTATGGTCTAGCGTATCGCAATCTAGTGTTTCATAAGTTCTACTTCTCGTTTTTCATCATTGCCATGTACACGTCGGGCGGACTTATCCCATACTACGTTGTACTTCGCAGCTTAGGATTGCTCAATACCTTTTGGGTCTATATTGTACCGGGTTCGGTGACGATCTTCTTCCTCATTATTGCGGTCTCGTTCTTCCGTGAAATACCGGCGGAGATGGAGGAATCGGCACGAATAGACGGGGCTTCAGATTTAACCATTTTCATCAAAATGATCATACCGGTATCCAAACCATTGATTGCGGCAATGGGATTGTTCATAGGCGTAGGCCAATGGAACTCTTGGATGGACTCGGCCTACTTCGTCAATAAAGATTCGCTGCGAACTTTAACCTACCGTATGATGGAGGTAATCAATCAAGGCATGATTCCGGTCGACATGGCTTCCGCGGAACGGGCTGCAGCCGTTACTGGCGTAACAACCTTCTCGATACAGGTCACGGCAATGGTTATCGCGGTTATACCGATCCTTCTCGTCTATCCTTTTTTACAAAAGTATTTTGTGCAAGGAATTATGATAGGCTCTGTAAAAGGTTAAGCAGCAGCGGTTGGACAACATGCGTATAACGTTGGTGGATCGCGGAATAAAGCGGAAGTGACAGAAGTTTTATTCCGTTTTCTCATATAAGCAATGCGGCAACATAAAAAAGGAGGCAATTTCAATGGGTAAGGTTTTTAAATCGACAGGTTTGATAACGCTTGCATTGATGCTGTTGCTGACGGCCTGTTCCGGCGGCAATAAAGGCAACAACGAGGCTACCAACGCACCGACAGAGAACAGCGTGGAGCCGACCGATGCGAGTGCGGCAACCGATGCGCCTGCAGAGAAAGAGATCGTAGAGCTTGACTTATTCGTCAATATGTCATGGTGGCCGCTGAAAGACTGGACCGGCAAAGTGCCGGAAGAAATCACTAAGAAAACCGGCGTTAAGCTGAACATCCAGGTTGCCGCCGATGACAAGCAGCTTCCGCTTTTGATCGCCTCAGGCGACTTGCCTGATTTGGTGTATACGGCTACCGATCTGACGCGTATGGCGGATAGCGATGTTTCCTATCCGTTGAACGAATTGATCGAGAAGTATGCTCCTGATTTCAAAATCAGTCAAGAACGTATTGGCGTCAACATGATGCCCGACGGCAACTTCTATACGGTGCGCAATGCTTTCTCCACGGAGCAAGAGTGGAAAGATAATCCGAAGGCTATTCCAGGCGCGAACGGCATGACTTTGCGCAAAGATATTATGGAGGAGCTTGGCAACCCAGCGCTCAACAACTTGGATGATCTCATTTCGATTTTGGGTCAAGTGAAAACGAAGTATCCGGATATGGTGCCGCTCGTTTGGGATAAGGATCAAATCGGCCAAAATCTGCGCATCAATTACGGTCTGAAGAAAAGCAAAGGCTTCGTGGATATTGACGGAGCTGCGCGTTACTATCTGAAGGATGAGAATTATTTGAATTACTACCTATACATGAACCGTCTGTACCGCGAAGGCTACATGATCGCCGAGAACTTCACCTTCAAGGATGCGCAGCAAGACGATCAATACGTATTGAACGGTCAAGCCTTTGCTCACGGCGCCGGCAACGCGGATTCCACGAACCCGCAATTAAAAGAGCTTGGAAAGCCATTCGAAATGACGCAAGTGACGAAGCTGCTTAGCGATCAAGCGGGTATTCCGATGGGCGGTTCCGGCTGGGCAGGCATGTACATTACGAAAAACAACAAAAATGCGGAAGCAGCAATTAAATTCCTGCAATACATGTACAGCGAAGAAGGTCAAAAGCTCGGACTTTACGGGCTTGAAGGCGAAGATTGGGAATGGAATGAAGCAGAGAAATATCCGGTTATGAAATATGACTTCAACAATACGGAAGTTCAAACGCAAATGGGTGTCGTTTGGTGGGGCCTGATCGGCAGCAGCGGCGTTAACGAAGCATTGCAGCGCTATGCCCCTGAATCACAAATGACGCAATGGGGTCTGGCTGCCAGGGAGGTGCTTGAGTTCAACCCGGCACTCGGTCTCGTTTCGACTGAACCGGATACAGAGGAGCAAACGATTGAAGCTCAAATTCAGAACATGGTCACGACCGAGGAACTGAAAATTTATATGGCTGCTTCCGAAGAAGAAGCAAAAGCGGAATACGAAGCATTGCTGAAGAAAGCCGAAAGCCTTGGACTGGCGAAGCTGGAAGACTGGGCTACTGCGAAGTACAAGGAATATCAGAAAAACTTTTAATCGTACCTTGATGTAAACCCCACAAAAGTGGATGAATATAAGCGTGGCCGAAATGCTTATGCATTTCGGCTATTGCGTCATCTATAACCGCAGGCTCCGCTCTTAGCTGCGGCCAAGTTCGCCGGCTGCGGCGGTTATCCCCTATCAAGCTCAAATTCCAGGAGGAAACTTACATGAATTTCAACAATCTGCGAGAGAAGTTTGCTTCTCCGGATCCGGATTTCGGTCCTGTGCCATTCTGGTGGTGGAGTGCGGAGGAAATAACGGCGGATCGCGTACGCTGGCAATTGCAGAAATTTCGCAGCGGAGGCCTGCGCAATATCGGCATCATCAATATTGCGCCGACTGGTCCGCAATACGGAAGCGTTGCGGATGATCCGCCATACTTTAGCGAGCGCTGGTGGTCTATGTTCGAGGTGGCTCTGCGTGAAGCGGAGAGACTGGGCATGCGCATTTTCTTCTATGACCAAATCGGCTTTTCGGGAACGAACTTCCCCGCGCATCTTGTCGCGGAGCAGCCGGAATTGGCCGGCTACCAGCTTCGCAGGCTTAAGCATGGCGAGGAGCTGCCGGAAGGCGCGGAGTTGTTAATAGAAACTGGCGGCTACCTTTATATAACCATTAGGCAAGGGTTCAACTGGCTCGACAAGCGCGCGACAGAGCAGCTGTATGACCGAATTTATGGGGAGTTCGAGCGGCGTTTTCCGAATGATCTGGGCCGAACGATCGCCGGCAGCTTCCAGGATGAGCTTCCTTCGATGCCGTTATGGACCGATGGCCTACCTGAGTTGTATGCGAAGCGCCATGGAGAGAACTTGATCGCAGCATTGCCGGCTCTGTTCGAGGATACGGAGGGAGCTTCGCTCGTCCGCAGGCGCGTGTATGAGCTGTCGACCGAGCTGGCGGAGGAAGCGGTGTTCAAGCTGCAATATGAATGGCATAAGCGCTATAATATGCTGCAATGCTGCGACCAGGCCGGACCTGCGCGCCGCGTCGAACTCCACGGCGCGCAACGGCTTTACCTGGATTACATGCGCACGCATCGCTGGTATAATGCGGCCGGCAGCGATATGGACGGCGAGATCAAGCCGCATGCTTCGATGGTTCATTTGCACGGGGGCAAACGCGTGTTTCTGGAGTCGTTCCATACGAGCGGCTGGGGCGGAACGCTGGAGGAGACGATGCACTGGCTGGTGCCTTGGCTGCAGGCTGGCGTGACGCTTTACAGTCCTCACTCCGTCTACTACAGCACGCGCGGCGGTTGGTGGGAGTGGGCGCCGCCCGACACCGGCTGGCGCCAGCCGTATTATGAGCATTACGGCGTGTTCGCCGATACGGTCAGCCGCGCATGCTGGCTGTTAACGCAAGGAACGCATGTCGCCGATGTCGCGGTTCATTATCCTTCGCATGCGGCATGCGGCTGGATGTCGCTGTCCGATGGAGGACCATTAGACCATCCGATGCTCGTCGCCAATAGGATGCCGCATGAGCGTCTCGCACATGTGCAAGAGGTTTACCAATCGTTGACGGGCCGCTGGAATCGCAAGGAGCGCAACAAACCGGGTGCGCTTCGCTCCGCCAGCATCGACTTTGACGTGACGGACGATTCCGCTTTGGAGATTGCGGAGCTGTCGGACGGCAGGCTTCGAATCGGCGAGGAATCGTTCTCTGCATTGCTATTGTGCGGCACCACCATTATGGACGATGCTGCTTTGGCGAAGGTGAAATCATGGATCGCAGCCGGCGGTTTGGTTATCGCCGTACAGTGCGGTGAGGATGATCCGGTGCTGGAGGGGGCTATGTATGTCAGCTCTTCCGGCGAAGCATTGGAGCTTCTTAAAACGAGGTTGCAGGGACGGGCCGAAGGACCGAATATGCCGCTAATGCGCAGAACAGAGGACGCAGATATATTTTTGTTGCTGCCGGAAGCGGGAGAGCTGCTTCCGATGCACGAACCGTCGGGCGAGACGACGCGGCCGCCGCGGAGCGCGCGTTATCGGCTTCGCACCGCTGGGCATCCGCAGCTTTGGGATCCGGTGAGCGGGCGGGTCTACCCGCTTTCCTATAGCAGGGACGGTGAGTGGGTCACGCTGGAGGCGACGTTCGACAGCTGGCCGGCGGCATTCGTCGTATGCCCATGGAATCAGGTAGAGGCTGACGCGTTAAGCACATCCCCGCTCGCGTCAGACGGTCTGGCGCAGCCGGCGGAAGTACCCGTGCTTCGGGCCGAGCAAGATTCGGTGGCCGAGCTTAACGAATGGAAGGTATTAGCTGTACCGACGCTAGATAACCGATATGGCGATTTTGATCTGCATGGCGGTCAAACGGCTTTTGCGCCGATCGAGCGCCGCGAGCTGCTAGTTGCGCGAGAGGAGACCGAAGCGGACGGCGTTGCCGCTAACTGGCAAGCGAGCGTCCTTGACGATTCGGACTGGATGAAGCGGCTGTGGAGCGAGGCTGCATACTGGGAAGCGTCCCGGGATCAGAGGTTTGAAGAAGGCAGCGTATGGCCTGTCGTCTATAGCAACACGCTGGGGGATCTGTCGTTTAAGACATGGGCCGGCCGGATGGGCAGAGTTCCGCGCAAATTTTTGAGTTTGGGAATGGCGGGTCTTGGCGATAAGGTATGGGCGAGGACGAATGTGGCAGCCCCGGAGGCCGGGACTTACTGGGTGCGCACGGAAAGCAATGCGGCAATAGGTCTGTGGGTGAATGGAGAACGGATCGTATGGAATGGAGGTCCGGAGGAGCAGACAGCTTACGTGAACCTGAAGGATGGAGCCAATACGCTGCTGTTGCGTGCGGAGGCGCTGGCCGAAGGGATGATCCGTATTGGGATTACAGTGTGCGCGGAAGAACAGGAGCAGCTTCCGAAGTGGATTTATTCCCCGAGCCCCAATCTGAAAACCCGGCTGTCGTATACGATACCTGAGCAGGAGAGCATTGACGTCAGTCGCGTACGCGTCATCTTCTGCGCGAAGGAGCGCGTGGCGCTCTATGTGAACGGCAAACCTATGACCGAGCACGGCGATTTCAATCCGTATATCCGGCAAGGTCAAGAAGAGATTGAACTGACCCCGTATTGGCAGGGCGGCGACAATACCATCGAGCTTGTCATGCCGGAGGGTGAAGGGGTGGCAATGGTGGACGGCGTGATCGAGCGTGTGGATGGAAGCAGCCAAATGTTCTGCACCGGCCCATCGTGGTTGAATGAACAGGGACAGCGCTCAGAGGTGCTTCATGAAGCGGTGCTGCAGTTCGCCGAGACGGAGACGATGTGGCTTCCCGGCCGCACGCATCCGCTGCCGAACATCGACTGGCTTATGCCGGATGCCAAGCCAAAGTCCCAGCCGCTGCCGTTCGTTCGCGATGCGTCTCAGCCTGGAAAGCCGATTTGGCTGCGCTTTCCGCTACCGGCGGGTGCCACGGCGCTTCAGGTCGTCAGCGCGGGCGAATGTGAATGCTGGATAGACGGCCAGAGGCAGCTAATGCGTGACGGCCAAGCCGGCTTCGATCCGCAGCCGGCGGGGACAGTGGCTGCGCTTCGCATCGTGCCAAGCGATATGAGCACGGAAACGGACGTCCTGCTTGCGCCGATCCGGTTCGAGGTGGCGAAGGTAGAAGGCAAACTTGGCGATTGGAGATCTGCGCTGGGTTTGCCGCATCATAGCGGCGTTGTCGAATATGAATCGATGGCCGAATGGAAAGAAGACAATGGCGCGGTGCTTGAGCTGGGGCATGTTCGCGGCACGGCCGAGGTATGGCTGAACGGAAGGCCGCTCGGTGTGCGCGCATGGGGCCCGTATCGGTTCAAGCTTGATGTCGGCCCGGGATCACATCATCTTCGTATTCGGGTGACGAACACGCTGGGTACCCATTATGAAGTCGGCCGCCCTTCTAGCAATGTCGGAGGATCCACGAATCCGAAGGTGTCTTACTGGCAGCCGAATACAATGCCTGAGCATTGGGAGACGGCGTTCGCGGCTGGCGGCCTGTATGGTCCCGTTCGGTTATATGCCGCCGGCGGAGCTGTAGACACCAAGACATATTGATGGAATTTTCAGTATAATGATATGATTGTATAGATCGTATGAAATAACAAACATGGATGAAATGCTTTCATGCAGGATGCCTAATGCGAAGAAAGGCCGATGCGATGAAAACGATGCGTATTGTTCAGAAAATGGCATTAGGTTATCTCATGCTAGTGCTGCTGCCGATTCTTGTGTTTGGCGTCTACTTGTACAATCAATTCTATATGGATGTCATTTCCGAGTTCTCGGAAGGCAAGCAGGAGCTGGTCGTGCAAGCGGGTGAAGGATTTCGGGCGAGACTGAAGCAAATCGAGTCTATCCATTCGCAGTTTCAGTATAATCAGCAGCTAATCGATTACCTTGGCGGAATGTATCCATCGGAGCTCAATCAGGTGTACACCTATCTAAAAGATATCCGGCCGATTTATGTTTATGCGATAACGGGCAATAAGGAAGTTGCGTCCATTAAATTGTACAAGAACCACCAATCCGTTCAATCGGTTGCCGGTGAGCTGGAGGATTTGAGCCGGATTGATGCGAAAGCAATCGAGCTGCTGAACGCTGTAAATGTGGATAAAGGCGTATGGTTGAACGCTTCGTATCCCGCCGGCAAAGAAGGCGCAGGGCTCCCGTACTTAAGCTATTACCAGCGAATCTTTAATAACAGCTATACGCAGTCATTAGCCGCAATGGAGATCATCGTCGACGATTCCTTGGTCAGAAATTTATTGAAAGCGATCGATGTCGATCAAAATATACATGTACAGATCATTTATAACGGTGAGACTGTTTACCGCGACGGGTATGATTTGAGCGATGAGCAAACAATCGAGATGCAAGCGCTTGCAGAAGAGAGCGGAAAAGGCTTCGCCTATAAGCGCAGTCAGAAGCTGCTCGTGAATTCACTTTCCGTGCCGGAGCTGTCGACAAGCTTCTACTTCTACAGCCAGATGGACGATGTGTTTGTCGATATTCGCAAGAAAGCCGTTTTTCTCGGGATCTCGCTGCTCTTATCGCTTCTTATCCTTACAGGCATTTATTATGCGACAGCCTCCACGATTGTCAGGCGTATTCTTGGATTGGCGAAGCATATGCGAAAGGTCGACGAGAACAAATTGACTTATTACGAGGGAGGCGGCTCCCGAGACGAGATCGATTTCCTAACCCGATCCTATAATTCTCTTATTCGCCGAATCGATGAACTGCTGACTAATGTCCATAAGGCCGAGCTGATGAAGAAGGAGGCTGATTACCTCGTGCTTCAAGCGCAAATCAAGCCTCACTTTTTGTACAATACGCTGGAATCGATTCGTATGCTGGCGGAAATCAATGACGATCAGGAGGTCGTTGACGCGACGTTCACGTTCGGCAAGCTGTTGCGTTATACGCTAACTTCCAAAGACAACGAGACGATGCTGCAGCATGAACTAACGAATGTCCAGCATTACTTGGATATGCATAAGCTGCGCTTGCTGGATAGATTCCACTACTCGATTGAAGTATTAACTCCTATCGAACATGTAAGCTGTCCTCGGTTTATTTTGCAGCCATTGGTGGAAAATTGCATTCATCATGGCGTTGGACGCAGCCGCAGAAACGGCCGAATCGATATTGTCGTCAAACGGGAGAACGATGCGTTGATCATTGTAATAGCCGATAATGGTCCGGGCATACCGCCAGAACGCCTTGATGTCATTCGCGGCGTACTCGGCAACGTGCTCGACCGGCAAGAGCTGCAGAAGGAGAATTCAGGTCAAGGGCTATACAATGTCAGCGAACGCATCCGTATCTTTTATGGCGATCACTCGGCTCTTATGGTAGAAAGCCAGGCGGGGG
Source organism: Paenibacillus sp. 2TAB19 (assembly GCF_052115185.1). Classification (NCBI taxonomy): domain Bacteria; kingdom Bacillati; phylum Bacillota; class Bacilli; order Caryophanales; family Paenibacillaceae; genus Paenibacillus; species Paenibacillus sp. 2TAB19. The sequence continues at coordinate 29,003 of NZ_JBFRGE010000062.1, forward strand.
AAGGCACGATGTTCACACTAAAGCTCAAAGTTCAAGGAGGGGTTTAGCATGCTTAACCTGATGATCGTAGATGACGAGCCCTTCATGCTGAAGGGGCTGATTAATATCATTGAGAAAGGGCAGACCCCATGCTCGGAGATCGTCAGTGCGCATGATGGATTCGATGCGCTTGAGAAGCTGGAGAACTTCCGTCCCGATTTGCTTATTACGGATATTCAGATGCCGGAGATGAACGGGCTGGAACTGATTCGAAAAGTGCGCGAGCGAGGATTGTGCAACCGCTTTATCATTTTGACCGGATACGATGATCCCACCTATCTGCATCAAGCGATACGCTGCAAAGTGATCGATTATCTGTTGAAGCCGATCAATAAGACAGAGCTTTACGATGTGATGTCGAATTTGTCGCTTGAGCTGCTGGGCGGCGATGATGAGGATTCCTCTCAAGCTTCGTCAGATTGGGAGGACTCTGTCCCGGGCGTCGACTACGATCAAATGTCCAGAAACGTCAAAAAAATTATTCGGCATATCGAAACGCATTATAGGGAAAATATTTCACTCGATCAAATTGCCGAGCATGTATACTTGCATCCGAATTATATCAGCTCGCTCTTTCGGAAGGAGACAGGACTGACTCTGATCCATTATTTGCATCTTTATCGCATTAAGAAAGCGAAGGTATTGATATTAGGCGATTCAGATGATTCCTTGCATCGCATATCCGAGCAAGTCGGGTACGAAAGCGTCCGACACTTCTTCAGCGTTTTCAAAAAATATTGCGGCGTCACGCCGAGCGAATACCGGCAACACTACAAAATGCATTAGGCATGAAGTGAGAGCTTGAGCGTAATTGCGCGTCAAGCTTTTGTTTGTATGCAATGAAACGGGAGGGAATAGGAATGAGTAATGCAATGCCTTGGGATAATGGAAAACTTATTGTTTCGGAGAACGGACGATATTTGCAGCATGCTGACGGCACTACGTTTTTTTGGCTTGGAGACACGGCATGGCTGCTTCTAAAGCGGACGACGAGGGAAGAGGCTCTAACCTATCTGCATGACCGGAAAAACAAGGGGTACAACGTCATCCAGATTATGCTTGTGCATGATCTGACTACTCCAAACGCTTACGGGAGAACGCCGTTCCGGGATCTCGATCTGGACGAGCCCGATGCGGAACAATCGGCTGAGTATACAAGCTATTGGTCATTTGCCGACGAGGTGATTGGCATGGCGGAGCGCGAAGGGCTGTACGTCGCGCTTGTCCCCGTATGGGGCAGCGTTGTGGAGTATTATCGGACCGATGCCGAGACAGCGGAGCGTTACGGCGATTGGCTCGGCAACCGCTACAAGGATCGTCCGAACGTGATCTGGCTGAACGGTGGCGATATCCGCGGAAGTGACAATACGGATGTATGGCTCAAGATGGGCCGAGCGTTACGCAAGGCTGCTCCGGAGCACCTAATGACGTTCCATCCATACGGACGGACACAATCGTCGAAGTGGTTCCATAACGAAGATTGGCTCGACTTTAATATGTTCCAGTCGGGGCATCGCAGCTATGACCAGATGGAGGAGACCAATCCGGACACGTTAGTCGGTGAAGACAACTGGCGTTTTGTGAATACGGATTGGGCCAAAGTGCCGGCGAAGCCGACGATAGATGGCGAGCCTTCATACGAGGATATTCCACATGGCTTGCATAATCTGGACGCTCCAAGATGGAAGGCGGATGATGTGAGGCGTTATGCCTATTGGGCGGTGTTCGCAGGCGCGTTCGGACATACTTATGGACATAATGCGGTCATGCAGTTTCATACAGAGGATCGGGGCGTCGGGGCGTACGGATGCACGCGGAGTTGGACCGATGCGCTCAATGATGACGGCGCGAAGCAGATGGTCCATTTGAAACATCTGATTCTATCAAGGCCTTTTGATGAGCGGACGCCTGACGAGAAGGCGATTTGCGGCGATCCGGGATTCCGTTACGATCGTTTATTCGTGAACCTGGGTAGAAGCTACATGATGGCGTACACCTATACGGGCCGGGCGATCACTTTGCGGCTGGGTCAATTCTCTGGGAAGCGGGCCGCGATTTGGTGGTTCAATCCGCGAACAGGCGAAAGTGAATTCGTCGGCGAGATGGACAACGAGGGAACGCATGAGTTCGTTCCTCCAGCGGCGAGCGCGCCGGGCACCGACTGGGTACTGGTGCTTGACGATGCCGATCAAGGATTTGCGGCGCCGGGTCTCCCTCTTTTGCGCTAATCCAGTAGTAGTTGGTCCATAATTTAAAGCAATTTCATTAATATTGAACGCTGTATTGTGGCAGGTCAATGACTACAATGAATAGAAAAGACAGCGCTTACCTTGCATTTACTAAGGGGGAACTAGGAAATGGATACAGTCGTTGCGGTATATACAGGCCAAGGGCTAGCTGAACCGCTCAAGAAGCAATTCGATGAGCTGCTGCCGGGCGTTAGGCTTGTCAACATTATCGATGACAGTTTGATCGCCGAGGTTGTGCGCGAGGGAGAAGTGACTCCAGGCGTGAAGCGGCGTCTAATGCAATATTATCAGAACGGCGCCGACCTGGGCGCGTCGATTATTCTCAATACTTGCTCTTCCGTTGGCGAAGTTGCTACTGATGCAAGGCCTTTTTTCAACATTCCGCTTGTCAAAATCGATGAGAGCATGGCCGTGGAGGCGGTAGAGTCGTACGGCGCAATCGGCGTATTGGCGACGCTGCCAACGACTCTACAGCCGACGATGCGGCTGTTGCAGCAGCAAGCGAAGTTGCGCGGCAAGTCGGTGCGGTTGATCGACGGCCTTGCTGCGGGAGCCTATGACGCTCTCGTTAGCGGCCGCCCCGATGAGCATGATCGCATCCTTATGGAGACCGCGATCCGAGTCGCGGAGCACGCCGATGCGCTCGTGCTTGCACAGGGCTCGATGGCGCGCATGGAAGCGCAGCTTGCGGATCGGATCGGCAAGCCTGTTCTGTCGAGTCCGCGCCGCAGCGTGATGGAAATTAAGAAGTTGCTTGAAGGCATGAGGGCGAACAGCTGATGTTTACGGACAACTTGCCGAAAATATTGTACGGAGGAGACTATAACCCGGAGCAATGGCCGCGCGAGATATGGGATGAGGATATGCGGATGTTCCAGATCGCCGGCGTTGATATTGCCACGATCAACGTATTCTCGTGGGCGCTTAATCAGCCGGATGAGAACACGTACTGCTTCGACTGGCTGGACGAGATGATGGATTTGCTTCATGAACAAGGGATCAAGGTTTGCCTTGGCACGTCGACGGCAGCTCATCCAGCATGGATGGCGACGCGCTATCCAGATGTCACTTTGGTTGAATATGACGGCCGCAAGCGCAAGTTCGGGCGCAGGCATAATTCTTGCCCGAACAGCCCGACTTTCCGGCTCTATTCGGAGCGGATGGCGCGCAAGCTCGCGGAGCGCTACAAGGATCATCCTGCATTGCTGCTATGGCATGTCAATAATGAATACGGTTTGAGATGTTATTGCGACAACTGCGAGAAGGCGTTTCGCGTTTGGCTGCAAGATCGTTACGGCACACTCCAGGAGCTGAACCGCGCCTGGTATACAAGGTTCTGGGGCCATACGTTCTACGCTTGGAACGAAATCGTGCTGCCGAGCGCGCTCAGCGAGCACATAAGCTCGAGCAATCCGGATGATACCRCCTTCCAAGGCATCTCGCTCGACTATGACCGCTTTAATTCGGATTCCATTCTAGCATGCTACAAACTGGAGCGTGACGCCATCAAGGACGTAACTCCGGATGCGGTAGTGACTACGAACTTTCAAAGCAACGGGACCTATAAGCCGCTTGATTACTTCAAGTGGGCAAAGGAACTGGATGTCGTTGCGCTCGATATGTATCCCGCAGACGATATGACCCCGAGCCAGATGGCGATGCGCTATGACTTGATGCGCGGCTTGAAAGGGGGAGACCCGTTCATGCTGATGGAATCGTGCCCTACCCAGCTGAACTGGCGTCCTCGCAATGCGCTGAAGCGTCCCGGCGTAAACCGTCTATGGAGTTATCATGCAATCGCCCGCGGCGCCGATGCGGTTATGTACTTCCAGCTGCGGCGCTCGCTCGGCGCATTCGAGAAGTTCCACGGAGCCCTGATCGATCATGCCKGCCATGAGAACACTCGAGTCTTCCGGGAATGCGCCCAGATCGGCAGCGATCTTCAGCAGCTAGGCGATACTTTGCTTGGCGCGCGATCAGATGCGCGGGCGGCGATCGTGTTCGACTGGGATAACTGGTGGGCGATAGAGCATTCCAGCGGGCTTACCGTGGATCTGCGCTATGTCAAGGAAGTTGAGAAGTATTATGAGGCCTTCTACAGCCGGAATATTCCGGTTGATATGATCGGCGTGGAAGCCGATCTGGCTGATTACGACATTGTGGTTGCACCGGTTCTGTATTTGCTCCATCCGGGCTATGCAGCACGGTTGGAGCATTTCGTAGAGCAGGGCGGCACGCTTGTGTCCACGACGTTCAGCGGTATCGTAGGCGAGTCGGATCTGGTTACGCCTGGCGGTTATCCGGGCGAGCTTCGCGAGCTGCTTGGCATATGGGTGGAGGAGATCGACGCGCCGATGGCGCATCAAAGAAATCGAGTCGTCATGACAGCGCAGCTTGGAGAGCTGGAAGGCGCGTACGATTGCGGCGTGCTGTGCGATGTCGTTCATTCCGAAGGAGCAGAGCCGTTCGCCGTATTCGAACGCGACTTCTACCAAGGCTTCCCTGCGCTTACGCGCAACCGACGCGGATTAGGCGAGGCATGGTACGTAGCGACCTCGCCGGAGCCGTCCATGCTCAGCGGACTGATCGGTTATTTGTGTGACAAATGCGGTATACGGCCATTGCTGGATACGCCTTCCGGCGTAGAAGTGTCCGTTCGAGTCAAAGACGGCAAAGCTTTCCTGTTCTTGTTAAATCATAACGAAGCTGCGGCGGAAGTTCAGCTAGGTGAGGACGCCTATGTCGATTTGCTAAGCGGCACGACGTACGAAGGCAGTCTGGCGCTTGCCGCGCTGGATGTCCGAATTTTGGCTGCCGTTAATGGGTAAAGCACGAATGGTTGATCAAATACAACAACAGGGGAGCTGAACCAATGAAAGACAATACAGGCGGCAAACCTATGAAGCTGTGGTACCGCAAGCCGGCTGATGAATGGGTCGAGGCGCTGCCGGTCGGTAACGGCCGCTTGGGCGGCATGATCTATGGCGGCATCAAGCGCGAGCGGATTGCGCTCAACGAGGACACGCTGTGGTCTGGCACGAAGCGGGGCGCGGAGCGCGAGGAGCCGTTGCGGTATTTGGAGGAGAGCCGCAGTCTTATCTTCGCTGGCCGCTTCAGCGATGCTCAAGCGGTGATCGAAGAGCATATGCTGGGGCCGGCGGGCCATGCGTTCCAGGCGATGGGCGATCTGGAACTGGAGATGAGCCATCCCTCCACAGCGGAAAAATACCGGTGCGAGCTTGATCTTCGCACGGGACTGTTCCGGACGGAATATGTATCAGGCGGCATGCGCGTAACACGGGAGGTGTTCGTGTCGGCAGTCGATCAGGTGATGGTAGTGCGAATCGAAGCCGATCGACCAGGGGCAATCGGACTGGAGGCGGCGCTAACCAGCCGTCTTAATTACGGTGTAAATAAATCCGGAAACGATCGCATTATTCTGACTGGCGCAGCGCCAAGCCTGCTGGATCACGAGAAAGAGCAATCGGAAGATACGGTCGTTTACGAGGAAAATAAAGGAATCCGGTTTCAGATTCATCTTCAGGCACTCCCTGAGGGTGGTATTGTCGAGACGCATGGAGGAAGGCTTGTCGTAAAAGGGGCGGATGCGGTAACGCTGCTGCTAACCGCTGCGACCAGCTTTAATGGTTTCGATCATGATCCCGCACTAGAAGGGCTGGACCCTCGGCCGCGTTGCGATGCATGGCTGAACGATGCGGCGAAGCTGAGCTACGCCGAGCTGCGTGAACGCCATATAGCTGACATCACGCCTTACTTCGATCGCGTGACACTGGAGCTTGATTCGCCATTCCGCGATGACATCCCGACCGACGAACGGATTGCGGCAGTACGGGCCGGCCAAGCGGACGAGCGGCTCGTTGAGCTGTTTTTCCAGTTCGGCCGATATCTGATGATAAGCGCTTCCCGTCCGGGGACGCAGGCGACGACGCTGCAGGGCATTTGGAATAACATGACGAAGCCGCCATGGTCTTGCAACTATACGACAAATATCAATACTCAGATGAACTATTGGCCGGCTGAGGTGTGCAATCTTGCGGAGTTTCATGAACCGCTATTCGATTTGCTGGAAGATCTGCGAATCGCCGGAGCGCGTATGGCAGAGGCTTACTATAGTTGTCGGGGCTGGGCTTCGCATCACAACGTCGATTTGTGGCGCAATACGAGTCCTTCCCAAGGCTCGGCAAGCTGGGCTTACTGGCCGATGGGCGGCGTATGGCTGTGCCAGCATTTGTGGGAGCACTACGCATACGGCGGCGATCAGAACTTCCTACAGGACAAGGCATATCCAATTATGAGAGAAGCGGCGCTGTTCTGCCTCGACTACTTGGTGTCGGATGGTGAAGGCAATCTCGTGTCGGTTCCGTCGACCTCTCCGGAGAATACATTCCTAACGCCAGATGGACAACGGGCAGCGGTAAGTATGAGTTCAACGATGGATATCGCTCTTATGCGCGAGCTGTTCACGAACTGTATCGAGGCTGCGCGTATTTTGGGAACGGATGCTGAGTTCAGTCAATCGCTTCAGGCTGCTTTGTTGCGGCTGCTACCGCTGCGTATCGGTCGGCACGGTCAATTGCAGGAGTGGTATCGCGACTTCGACGAAGCGGAGCCGGGCCATCGACATACCGCCCATCTGTACCCGTTGCATCCGGGAAATCAGATTACGGTTCGCGGTACGCCAGAACTGGCTAAAGCCGCCCGTGTCAGCCTCGATCGCCGCCGCGTGTACGAAGGCGAGGATACAATCGGCTGGTGCTATTCGTGGAATATTAGCATATATGCGCGCCTAGAGGATGCGGAAATGGCGCACTCCTATTTGACGAAGCTGCTGGGAAATCCATTCCCGAACCTGTTCAATGCGCACCGCCATCCAAAAATTACGTTCTATCCGCTCACAATCGAAGCCAACTTCGCGGCTTCGGCGGGCATTGCCGAATTGCTCATGCAGAGCCATGCCGGCGAACTGCATTTGCTGCCTGCGCTGCCGAAGGCTTGGCCATCCGGCCGGATAATCGGCATCCGCGCCCGCGGCGGCTACGAACTCGATCTAGCCTGGGCAGACGGGAAGCTTCAAAGCGCGGCTATCCGAGCTTCACAATCTGGATGCTGCCGAGTGCGCACCTCAGTGCCGATTGCGGTTGAAGTCGCAGATTGGGAGAAGGTAGAAGAAGGAGTGATCGCGTTCACGGCCGAAGCTGGCCACAGCTACACGATTGTTCAAATCTGATTGAATCCAAATCGACCGATGGATAAATTTTGCATCAAATACATCTTTACAGGACACCATATGGTGTTATATTATGAATTAGGACACTGATTGGTGTCGGATCATAATAGACGAAAAAGGGTGTTGATTCGGTGCATATACTAACCATCGTTCTTCAAAGTTGGCTGCTTTTCTCCATGGCTTTTTTTGGCGGGAGCAAGCTTGCAGGAGCTGCTCATCAGGTCGAACTGTTTGATTCAATTAAACTTCCTCAATGGTTTCGCGTCATTACGGGTTACGTTCAAATTATTGGATGTGTAGGACTCATTATCGGCTACTGGTACCCGGAGATTGCCGCATGGGCAGCAATAATGATAGGCATTAAGATGCTCTTCGCGTTACTCTCGCATCTTAGAGTTAAACATGCGATTGGAAAAATGATACCGGCTTTATTGAACCTCGTGATTTCTATTGCAGTAGTCATCTTATATGCAGATGAACTGTCCTATCTTTTTGGGTAAGCTCATAGCTAAGGTGTGAGAATACCACGTCCGCTGGACGTGGTATTTTATTTTTTAATCGAGATTGCTGTGGCCGTTATCCTAGCTTAGCAAAAGGTTCAATAAGCGGGACTACAATCAACCGCTCAATGCGAAGCACCCGACGATCGTCGCGGTCACAGAGTGCGACTTGATCCGATCTCGACGACGGTGGAGAAGCGGGACGCAACTTTCAAAATTGTATATTGAATAAGTGATGCGACAAGCCCCCGATCTCCGAGGTGGCGATCGGGGGCTTGTTTACTGAGCTGCTACTTGCGCTTACCGCCAGGTTTCCATACCGATAGAATAAACATCGCAAGCAATGAAAGGGTTTGTATCGCTATCCCGATCCATAACCAGGTGTGATTCACTGTAAAACCAGGCTCAGCCCATGCATGAATTCCCGAAGTCTCGGTTAGCATAACGCCCTTCAACGTCCATTCGTAGATCCCGATCAAGCCAATTCCGATCGACAAGAGCGTTAGCAGTTGTTTGGCGATGAGCCAATAGTAGCGGAATAATCCCCAAGATGTAAGGACCGATAAGAGAATGCCGGTTACGGTTGTGCCGATCGTAGAAGCTCGAACGCTTGAATCAGCAAGTAGATGCATAATGGTGTAACAGGCCTGCAGCACGGAAGCTGTGTCAGTTACGGAAGCCGTTAGAGCCAGAATGATGAATGTCGCTTGGCCTCCCAGCATGATGGAGGCAAATATAAGATGGAGCAGCAACAGTGTTTTTCTTTGTTTTGCGTTTAGTTTCTTCATCCGTGATAGAACCTCCTGAAGTGCTGCTGAATTAGAGATTGAATCGATAGCCGATACCCCATATCGTCTCGACGTATTGCGGCCTGGAAGGGTCGCGTTCAATCTTCTCACGAAGCTTGCTGATATGTACCGTAACGGTTGCATAATCACCGAGCGCGTCCATGCCCCATAGCCGTTCGAATAATTCCTCTTTGCGGAATACCCGGTTCGGATTCGTCATGAGGAAGAGGAGCAGCTCGAATTCTTTGGCCGTAAAAGGAACTTCAACATCGTTCACGAATACTCTGCGCGATTGCCGATCGATGCGTATACCGTGGAGCTGAAGTTCGTCCCTGCGCCATTCGCCGCTTCCCACGAGCCGGTCGTAACGTGCAAGATGAGCTTTCACCCTGGCGACAAGCTCGCCAAGCCCGAATGGTTTCAAGATGTAGTCATCGGCTCCGAGCCCAAAGCCGCGAATTTTATCAATTTCCTCATTCTTTGCCGAGACGATCAGTATGGGCACGTTGCTCGCTTCCCGCACACGCCGGCAAATTTCGTAGCCGTCCGTACCTGGGAGCATCAAGTCCAGCAGAATGAGATCGTATGGATGCTGAAGCGCCATCTTAAGGCCGATCTCGCCCTCGCTAGCTATATCCGATATGAAGCCGCTCGCATCTAGATAGTCCTTCTGCACTTCGGCAATAACCGGATCATCCTCGACAATCAATATCCGTTTCATAGCTGGACTCCTTTCTTAGTTGATGCGGATTGCAGAGCCGGAAACGTCATCACAATCGACGTTCCCGCGATTGGCGTGCTAAGCGCGATAACCGAACCGCCGTGACCTTCAACAATTTGCTTCACGATGGCGAGCCCTAAACCGCTGCTGCCTGCTTCCGAACGGCGCGCCGTCTCCGCTCGGAAAAATTGATCGAACACATAGGGGAGCGCAGCTTCAGGAATGCCTGACCCGTTATCTGTCACTCGGATCGTGACAGCTCCGCTTGAGTCATTTGTGAGTTCAAAATGAAGCATCCCTGGTTGAATTACCATATGTTTGAGGCTGTTATCAACAATGTTGAGCATCGCGCGATGCAGCTTCTCTCGATCTGCTTGAATGAGCAGATGTTCATTGCTGCTCCCAACGCTACTCGAACTTCTGCTGTAAGAAACATCAACGCCGCTCATGCGGGGGTTATGCCGCAGCTCGTATACAATTTGCTGCAAGAATGCCGCAATGTCCATTGTTACGAAGTGGAATGGCAGTTTCCCTATATCCAGCGTGGAGTATAGAAGCAGCTCTTCGATCATCCGGTTCATGTCGGTTGTTTTATTTGCAATCATCGTAACGTACTTCTGCCGCTTCTCCTCCGAGTCCGCGATTCCATCCTGCAGACATTCAACGCAGCCTTGGATCGCCGTAATTGGTGTTTTCAAATCATGGGAGATGTTCGCTAGCAGCTCCTTGCGATTCGTCTCCAACTGCACCTGATCGCCAATGGAATCCTTCAGGCGGATGCGCATCTCTTCGAATGCAAGGCCGAGCTGCCCGATCTCATCCTGCCGCCGCAGATGAACCGGTCGGTCCAAATGGCCTTCACGGATTTGTCCTGCTGCTGCCTTAAGCGCGTAAAGCGGCTTGATAAAGCTGCGCGAGACAAAATACGTCAAGACGCCGTTGGTCAGCACAAGCGCCCCAAACAGCGTGATCAGAACGGTTGGCATAAACCTTCGGAAGAAGCGGGCTACCGGCTCCATATCCGATACGATGACAAGTGTGCCGGATTCACCACTTGGGTCTATGTACGAAATGCGGTCCAAGCTGTGATTGAATCCGCCGCTAGACGGGCCAGGGTGACGGATTGCTGTCTGATATTGTTTGCTCCCTTTATTCAGTTGTGCCACAATGTCAGCTTCCGATAACCCGGGGGAGATATAGTTCACGTGCGAATCACCGGAGAGCAGCAGGATACCCGCATCGACTTTCGCAAGCTCGGATTCCGTCTCCTTAATAAATGCGGGTTCGCTGAACAGGCGAGGATCATGCTTCGCGATAAACCGCAAGCCGGAGGCGAGTTCATTGCGTCCACCGAACAGGTCGCGCAGCGCAATGAACGGAATTGAACGCTGCTGCGACGTTTCTTCAACCGAGCCAGGCGTTAAGTCTCGCATGTAAGCTCCATAGGCTAGCGCGGCCGTAACGCCAATCAACACAACGGGTACGACAATCATCGCTATATAGGATAAAAGCAATTTGGTTCGAATCAACATGTGGCATAACTCCTTTCCATCCCATTGTAATCGTTAACCGTTAACCATTCATAAACCAATTCTAAAATAAGTCTAAAATGATTCGTGCGGGTAAAGGTATGTCCCCAAAAGAAAAAGCCCCAAACGGGGCTTTTTCTTTTGTACGTTTATGATTCTAATCCAGCCATACTCTTTTCCCGTTGCTTGGTTGAAGAGAGTCTCTGGATGAACTCCGTGTCCACCGTGATCTTTGTCTTGATCTGATCTTTGGAGCCGATGGATTGAACGAGCAAGTCGACTGCCAAGTAAGCGAGTCGTTCCTTGGCGACATGGACGGTTGTCAGCTCCGGCATGACGATCCGCGCTTCCGAAATATTGTCGAAGCYGACGATGGACACGTCCTCTGGAATGCGATAGCCTAGCTCGGTGAGCGTCTTAATCGCRCTTATGGCAATATAGTCGCA